>NZ_PSOW01000014.1:0-185750 GCF_003013335.1 Rhizobium sp. H4 | reverse complement strand
GCCGGGTCGACGACGTGCTCAACGTCTCCGGCCACCGGCTCGGAACGGCGGAGGTGGAATCGGCGCTGGTCTCGCACAATCTGGTTTCGGAAGCTGCGGTCGTCGGTTATCCGCATGCGATCAAGGGCCAGGGCATCTATTGCTACGTGACGCTGATGGCCGGCCATGATGGTTCCGATACGCTTCGTCAGGAACTGGTCAAACATGTGCGCGCCGAAATCGGCCCGATCGCCTCGCCCGACAAGATCCAGTTTGCGCCCGGCCTGCCGAAGACCCGCTCCGGCAAGATCATGCGCCGCATTCTGCGCAAGATCGCCGAGGATGATTTCGGTGCTCTCGGCGATACCTCGACACTTGCCGATCCTGCTGTCGTCGACGATCTGATCGCCAACCGGCAAAACAAGGCGACGGCCTGACAAACACAGAGCCGCTCCGCCTCCAGGACCTGGGGCGGCTCACTTTACATTGCAGGCTGAATATTAGACGGCTGCACAAGGCCCGGGCTCGACAATCCTTGCTTAGAAATCGATCGCCCGGCCATTGACCTCGTAATCGCCGAAGCGGGCCGGCTCGGCTCCGCCGCGGCCGCCGATCTCCGGCGGCAGCTCCAGCGGCGTCCGGTTCTTTCGCCGCTCCTCGGCCTCGGCAAGTGCACGCTGGGCAGCCGGAGACAGCATTCTTCGCGGCGGCTCCGATCCTTCGGCCGTCGGCGTTTGGCTATTGTCGTTATCGGCGTCCTGCATGGCTTCTCCTGCCTGAAAACATTGAAAATGGCTGGTGAATAACCAAATCATAATGCGCCGTCGTTGGGATTGAAAGCTTGCGACGCCGAAATTGGAGTTGGAGATTCGCAATGAACCTCGTTCGCACTGCCATGTTGCTTGCCTTCATGACGGCGCTTTTCATGTTTGTCGGCTTCCTTATCGGCGGTCGGGGCGGCATGATGATCGCATTTCTCATTGCCGCCGGCATGAATTTCTTCTCCTACTGGAATTCCGATCGCATGGTGCTGGCGGCCTACCGCGCCCAGCAGATCGACGAGCGCAATGCGCCGGAATTTTTTGCGATCGTGCGCGATCTCGCCCGCAATGCCGGGCTGCCGATGCCGAAGGTCTATCTCTACGACAGCCCGCAGCCGAATGCCTTCGCAACCGGCCGCAATCCTGAAAATGCCGCGGTCGCCGCCTCGACAGGGCTGCTCCAGGCACTGTCTCCCGAGGAAGTCGCCGGGGTGATGGCGCATGAGCTCGCCCATATCCAGAATCGCGACACGCTGACGATGACGATCACGGCAACGCTTGCCGGCGCGATCTCGATGCTCGGCAACTTCGCCTTCTTCTTCGGCGGTAACCGCGAGAACAACAATCCGCTCGGCTTCATCGGCGTCCTCGTCGCCATGATTGTGGCGCCGCTTGCCGCCATGCTGGTGCAGATGGCGATCAGCCGCACGCGCGAATATTCGGCCGACCGCCGCGGCGCCGAAATCTGCGGCAATCCGCTCTGGCTCGCTTCGGCACTCGGCAAGATCGCCCGCGGTGCCGCCCATGTGCCGAACGAGGATGCCGAGCGCAATCCGGCGACGGCTCATATGTTCATCATCAATCCGCTCTCCGGCGAGCGCATGGACAATCTGTTTTCCACGCATCCGAACACGGAAAACCGCATTGCCGCGCTGCAGGAGATGGCGCAAAGCGGCATGAATGTCTCGACGGGACCGGTTCGTGCTGTTAATCCGACGCGCAAATCGCGCTCTGTTCCGAATACGGGTCGCGGTGGTTCGCAACCGCCAAGAGGTCCGTGGTCTTGAATTCAGACGGCACGAAAAAGCCATTCCGTAAACAGAAACCTTCCGCCGATCGGCCGGCCGACCGGTCGGCGCCTGTTAAGCCCGGCCTGCAAGCCCGTGCCGCGGCGGCAAAAATTCTCGCCGCTGTCGTCGACCGCAAGCTGCCGCTCGACGGCGCTCTCGATCACGAACATGGCAATCCTGCCTATAAAGCGCTCGGTGAAAGCGACCGGGCGCTTGTCCGCGCCATTCTGAACACGACGCTGCGTCATCTGCCGCGCATCGATGCGGCGATCGCCTCGCTGCTGGAATCGCCGCTGCCGGAGGGCGCGCGGGCGCTGCATCACGTTCTGGCAATCGGCGCGGCGCAGATTCTCTATCTCGACGTGCCCGACCATTCGGCCGTCGATCTTGCTGTCGAGCAGGCCAATCAGGATCCGCGCAATCGTCGTTTCGCCAAGCTGGTCAACGCCGTGCTACGCCGGCTCGGCCGCGAAAAGGAGGAGGTGCTGGCAGAGATCGGCAAGGTCGCGCCGATGCCGTCCTGGTTCCTTGCGCGGCTGGAAAAGGCCTATGGCCGGGAGGCAGCGCTGGCGATCTCGCAATCGCAGCTCGAACCGGCGGCGATCGATCTGACCGTCAAATCCGACGCCGAGGGCTGGGCAAAGAGGTTGAACGGCGTTGCCTTGCCCACCGGCGGCGTGCGGCTTGCCGCTTTCGATGGCGGCATTCCGTCGCTCGAGGGTTTCGATGAGGGCGCCTGGTGGGTGCAGGATGCAGCGGCAAGCATTCCGGCCAGGCTTTTCGGCGATCTCGCGGGCAAACGTGCGGCGGATCTCTGTGCTGCACCCGGCGGCAAGACGGCACAGCTCATCCTTGCCGGCGGCGCGGTCACCGCACTCGATCAGTCGGAAAGTCGGCTAAGACGGCTGCGCTCGAATCTCGACCGGCTTGGCCTGACGGCGGAAACGGTCGCGGCAGACCTGACGACATTCAAGCCGCCCGAAGGCTTCGATGCGATCCTGCTCGACGCCCCCTGCTCTTCCACCGGCACGACGCGCCGGCATCCTGACGTCTTATGGACCAAGGGGCCGGATGATATCGCCAGGCTGGCGGCGCTGCAGGAGCGCTTGCTGCGCCATGCACTGACCCTGCTGACGCCCTTGGGCATGCTGGTGTTTTCAAATTGCTCGCTCGATCCCGCCGAGGGCGAGGAGGTCGTCGCCCGTGTTCTTTCTGATACGGATGCAATCGAGCGCGTTCCGATCAATGCGGGCGACTGGCCCGGCCTTGAGGCAGCGATCACGCCGCTCGGCGAATTCCGCACGCTTCCGACCATGCTGAAGATGCCTGAGGGCATCGCCTCCGGCCTCGACGGCTTTTACGCAGCGGTGCTGCGACGAGCGAGCTGACCAACCTTAAAAGTCGGAGCAAACCATGCGGGGTTTAAACCCTCGCATCATCGCCACGGTGCGTTGTGAACCGTCGAATGATCTCAACTAAAATGCGGTAATTTGCATATATTCGAACTTTGTCACGAATTAATTCATTGCGGGCGATGAAATCGGCCGCTTTTCACCTATTCTTAACCACGAGGGTCAATAGACAATAGAATATGCAGTCCGGTCGGCGTTTTGCGAGCATGTATGTTCGGGAAGCTTGGCGGCGCGCCTTGCGCCGCGTCGCGTTGCTGCGCCTGAAGCTCTTTCGCCATTCGATCAAGGTGCCCGAGCGCCTGATCGTCGCGCCGACCGATCTTCGCGGCATCGATCCGCATGTGGCTGAAGAAATTCTCAACGGGCGGTTTCTTCTGGCCGGGCGCATGCTGGAAACGAACGGCAAATCGCCCTTCACTTTCACCCTGCCCTCGCGGCCCTTCGCGACCCGCCTCCACAGTTTCGGCTGGCTGCGGCATATGCGCGCCCACAAGACGGAACGCAGCGCCGCCGCCGCCCGCACCGTCGTCGACAGCTGGCTCTCGATCCATGCCGGCCGCATGGAAGGGATCGCCTGGGACACCGACGTCACCGCCCAGCGCGTCATCGCCTGGCTGTCGCATTCGCCTGTCGTGCTGCAGAATGCCGACCGCGGCTTTTATCGCCGCTTCATGAAGTCGCTGGCGTTTCAGGTGAGATTTCTGCAGCGCATGGCGCCCTATACGCTCGGCGGCCTGGAGTTGTTTCGCCTGCGCATCGCGCTCGCCATGGCGTCCGTTGCCATGCCGGCCCGCGCCTCCACGCTGAGAAGGGCGGCGCAGGCGCTCGATCGCGAATTCGATAGCCAGATTCTGCCGGATGGCGGCCATATCTCACGCAATCCGCGCGTCGGCCTTGAACTGCTGCTCGATCTGCTGCCGTTGCGGCAGACCTATGTCAATCTTGGCCATGAACTGCCGCAGAAGCTGATCTCGGGCATCGACCGCATGTATCCGGCCTTGCGGTTCTTTCGCCATCAGGATGGGGATCTGGCGCTTTTCAACGGCGCGACCTCGACGCTTGCCAACGAGTTGATGTCGGTGCTGAGATATGACGAGACCGCCGGCCAGCCGTTCAAAGCTTTGCCGCAGTCGCGCTATCAGCGACTTGCCGGGGGCAGGACGGTGATCATCGCCGATAGCGGCGCGCCGCCTGCAGGCGGCGCGGTGCGCACTGCGCATGCCGGCAGCCTTTCCTTCGAGATGTCGTCGGGCCGCCATCGCTTCATCGTCAATTCCGGCTCGCCGAAATTTGCCGGGCACCGCTATGTCCAGATGGCGCGCACGACCGCGGCGCATTCGACCGTCATCCTCAACGACACTTCCTCCAGTCGCTTTTCGCTCTCGCCTTTCCTCAACCATGCGATCACCGAACCGGTCAGGACGGTAACGGTCGAGCGTGCGGAGACGGAGGATGGACGCGACGGCATCAAGCTCAGCCATGACGGTTATGTAAGAGCATTCGGCGTGCTGCATGAGCGTGAGCTGACACTCAATGCCGCCGGCACGATCGTAACGGGCCACGACCGGTTGGTCGTCCGTGACGGATATGACAGCGACGAGCCCCTGAAGGCGGTCGCCCGGTTTCATATCCATCCTTCGATCGTGCTGCAGCAAAGCGACGGCGAGTCAGTGCTGCTGACTGCGCCGGACGGCGAAAGCTGGCTGTTTTCCGCCCCCGGCAACGAAGTGCTGATTTCCGAGGACATTTTCTTTGCCGACAGCTCCGGCATTTGCGGCTCGGACCAGATCGAGATCGACTTCGATCTTGCCGAGAAGACGGAAATCCGCTGGTTTTTATCCCGCAAGGGTTAGCGCCTGTTTGCGCGGCGGCGAAGCTGTGCTAACGCGGCGCAAGCAGAACCGAAGCCCGAACGGAGAAAGTTCATGGCCGTCATTTCCAAGAAAATCCCCGCACCGGACAAGGTCGAAATCAAGACCGCGCTCCTCTCCGTCTTTGACAAGACCGGCATCGTCGAGCTCGCCCAGGCCTTGTCTGAAAGAGGCGTGCGCCTGCTGTCGACCGGTGGCACCTACAAGGCGATCGCTGCTGCCGGTCTCGCCGTCACCGATGTCTCCGACATCACCGGTTTTCCGGAGATCATGGATGGCCGCGTCAAGACGCTGCACCCGACAGTGCATGGCGGCCTGCTGGCGATTCGTGACGACAGCGAACACCAGGAAGCGATGAAGAAGCACGGCATCGAGGCCATCGATCTCGCCGTCATCAACCTCTATCCCTTCGAGGAGGTGCGCGCGGCCGGCGGCGATTACCCGACGACCGTCGAGAATATCGATATTGGTGGTCCGGCAATGATCCGGGCATCGGCCAAGAACCATGCCTATGTGACGATCCTGACCGATCCCGACGATTATGCCGAGTTCAAGGAGCAGCTTTCGGCCGATGCAGGCAAGACGGCCTACGCCTTCCGCCAGCGCATGGCCGCCAAGGCCTATTCCCGCACCGCGGCCTATGACGCTGCGATTTCCAACTGGTTTGCCGAAGCGCTATCGATCGACACGCCGCGCCACCGCGTCATTGGCGGTGTGCTGAAGGAAGAGATGCGCTACGGCGAAAACCCGCACCAGAAGGCCGCCTTCTATGTGACCGGCGAGAAGCGCCCGGGTGTTTCGACGGCTGTCCTTCTCCAGGGCAAGCAGCTCTCCTATAACAATATCAACGATACCGACGCGGCCTACGAGCTGGTCGCCGAGTTCCTGCCGGAAAAGGCGCCTGCCTGCGCCATCATCAAACACGCCAACCCCTGCGGCGTCGCCACCGGCTCCAGCCTGGTCGAAGCCTATCAGCGGGCGCTTGCCTGCGATTCCGTTTCCGCCTTCGGCGGCATCATTGCGCTGAACCAGATATTAGACGGCGAAACGGCCGAAGAGATCGTCAAGCTGTTCACCGAGGTGATCATCGCCCCCGATGTCACCGAAGAGGCAAAGGCGATCGTCGCCCGCAAACCTAATCTCAGGCTCCTGTCCGCCGGCGGCCTGCCCGATCCGCGCGTTACAGGGCTGACGGCGAAGACCGTCTCCGGCGGCCTGCTCGTCCAGAGCCGCGACAACGGCATGGTCGAGGATCTGGAACTCAAGGTCGTCACCAGGCGCGCGCCGACGGCGCAGGAGCTCGAGGACATGAAGTTCGCCTTCAAGGTCGGAAAACACGTCAAATCGAATGCCGTGGTCTATGCCAAGGACGGCCAGACGGCCGGCATCGGCGCCGGCCAGATGAGCCGGGTCGATTCGGCCCGCATCGCTGCTTTAAAGGCCGAAGAGGCCGCCAAGGCGCTCGGCCTCGAGGTTCCGATGACAAAGGGTTCGGCGGTTGCCTCCGAAGCCTTCCTGCCGTTTGCCGACGGTCTTCTGTCGATGATTGCCGCGGGCGCGACGGCGGTGATCCAGCCGGGCGGTTCGATGCGTGATCAGGAGGTTATCGATGCCGCCAATGAACACGGCGTCGCGATGGTCTTCACCGGCATGCGCCACTTCCGGCACTAATTGGGCGTCTATGCCCGATCGGCCGGATAGGGCGTGCGGACGAGCAGCACCAGTCCGCCGGCGAGGAACAGGATCAGCGTCGCCATTCCGAGCCGCGGTGATCCGCTCATATAGGTCACCAGCGAAAAGAGCAGCGTCGCCATAAAGCTCGTGGCGCGCCCCGAAAGCGCATAGATGCCGAAGTACCGGCCGGCTTCTTCAGGGCTGACGCTGCGGGCGAGATAGGAGCGCGACGAGGCCTGGACCGGCCCGAAGGCGAACCCGATCAACAGGCCGTAAAGGATATAGGCCTTTTCCGCGGCGGTGCCGAAGAGGCCGCCGGAATCCGTCGTCGGCAACGCCACCAGGCCAAACATCGTGTAACCCGGCCCGGTCGAGATGATGCCGATGGTGGCGAGAAGCAGCATGGTGAGGCTGATAACAACCGTCACCTTCGAACCGACGCCCTTGTCGATGCGGCCGGCGATCAGGCAGCCGAAGATGGCGATGACGTTGAGGATGATGCCGTAAAGGCCGATTTCGATCGTTGCCCAGCCGAACATGCCGGCGGCAAAAACGCCGCCGAGGATCAGCAGGCCGTTGACGCCGTCCTGATAGATCATGCGGGCAATCAGGAATTTGAGGATGCCGCGCCGCTCTTTGAGTTCGCCGAGGGTGTTCCTGAGCTCCGACAGGCCGGCGCGGATGGCGGTGCCGAAGGGCAGGCCTCTGCCGACATCGGGCGTGAAGAAGAACATCGGCAGGATGAAGATCAGGTACCAGACGGCCGAGATCGGCCCGGTGATGCGTGCATCCTGGCCGGTCTTGGGATCAAGGCCAAAAAGCGGGTCGAGGCCGAGAACGGTCTTGCCGCTTTCCGGGCTTGCCGCCAGAAGCGTGACGACAGCAATGAGCACGATGATGCCGCCGAGATAACCAAGCCCCCAGGCGGTGTTGGAAAGCTTGCCGACCTCGTGCTTGGCGACCAGCCGCGGCATCATCGAATCATTGAAGACGATCGAAAACTCGGCCGAAATCGAGGCGAGGATCATGAAGATTACGGGATAGAGGACAGGCGAACCAGGGGCTGCGAACCACAGGCCGAACAGACTTGCGATCTTGACGACGGCGAAGAAGCCGATCCAGGGCTTGCGCGCGCCGGACTGGTCGGCGATCGAGCCGAGAACGGGCGAGAGCAGGGCGATGATCAGCGACGAGATCGTCGCCATGTTGCTCCAAGTCGTCTGCGCCGACACCGGGTCATCGGTCAGGCGGGAGACGAAATAGGGTCCGAAGATGAAGGTGGTGACCACGGTGAAGAAGGGCTGCGCCGCCCAGTCGAAGAACATCCACCCCCAGATGCCCTTCTCCGTGGCTTTCGGCGGCTGCGTTCCTGTCCAGTCTATGCGATTCAACATCCGCTCCTTTTTTGGCGGACTGTCTCACCTCGCCCGGTCGCGCGCAAGATCGGTCAGGATGCCGGCGGCCACGGTAATGCGCGCAAGATTGGGATCGCCGCTGTCGCTGAGGCTCGAAAGCTCTTCGACGATGCGGTTGATGCGGACGCGATCCTGGGCATGCCAGGCCTGGACGGGCAGCTTTTCCTTGCCGTGGTCGGACAGGGCCGAAATGACGATGTCGCGCCGGGCGCTGGCGATCTGGTCGATGCTGCGGGCGAGTGCCAGATTTTCGTAGTGGTCGGAGGTGAGGATCCGGCCACCGGCCGCAAGCAGCCGGGCGATCCGGAAGGTCTTCGACACCGCGAAATAATTTTCCGCAGCACGCACCAGCGGCTCGCCGGTGCGCTCGGCAATCTGCATGATCTCCGGCACCAGCGCGAAGCTCTGGAGGTTGGCGATCTCGGCAGCGAGCTTTTCTGGCACACCCGCCTGGACGTATTCCGCCTGTCGTGAGGCAGCATCGGCGGCTGCTTGTTCTGCAAAAGCAGGCCGCAACTTCTTAAGAGCGGCCTGCAGCCGGCTAATCACCTCGGCCATATCGGCCTTGGTCATGGCGGTCTTCAACAGCAGGCGCGTGAGAACAATAAAGCTGTGGCTGATTTCCTCGTAGATGCGGTTCTGCATCTCGCCCGATATCTTGCCGTCGAGCGCATCCGTCTCGGCCCAGAGTCGGGTGAGGTCGAAACCGTCACGCGCGACGATTGCGGCGCGCACCACTTCCGGCGCCGAAGCCGCCGTTGCATCCATCATCGCTACGATAAAGCTCGGCCCGCCGCGGTTGATCGCTTCGTTGGCTAGCACGGTCGCGATGATTTCACGCCGCAGGCGGTGGCTGGCGATATCGTCGGCGTTCGACTTCTGCATTTTGACCGGGAAATAATTCGACAGCGTCGACGCAAAATAGGGGTCGTCGGGCAGATCGCTTGCGGCGAGCGCGTCGAAGAGCACGATCTTGGCATAGGACACCAGAACGCCGATTTCCGGCCGCGTCAGCGGCTTGCCCGCCGTATAGCGTTCGGCGAGGGTCTGGTCGTCGGGCAAGGTCTCGACCTTGCGGTTCAGCTGGCCGGCGGCTTCGAGCACGCTCATGAAGCGGCCGAGCTCCAGCCCATTTGCCGTACCCTTGCGCTCCGTCAGCGAGATCGCCAGCGACTGGAGATAATTGTTGCGCAGCACGAGAGCCGCCACTTCAGCGGTCATCGACGAAAGAAGCTGATCACGTTTCGCCCGCGTCAGCCGTCCGTCATGCATCGCAGCCGCCAGCGCGATCTTGATGTTGACCTCGACGTCCGAGGTGTTGACGCCGGCCGAGTTGTCGATGGCGTCGGAATTGCAGCGCCCGCCCCTGAGGCCATAGGCAATGCGGCCCTTTTGCGTGACGCCGAGGTTGGCGCCCTCGCCGATCACCTTGGCGCGTACCTCCGCCGCGGTGATGCGGATCGGATCGTTGGCGCGGTCGCCGACCTCGGTATCGGTTTCGGAGGACGCTTTCACATAGGTGCCGATACCGCCGAACCAGAGCAGGTCGACCGGGCTTTTCAGGATCGCCGTCATGATCTCGAATGGCGTGGCCACGGCTTTGTCGATGCCGATTGCCGCGATCGCTTCCGGCGTCAGCGTCACCGATTTTGCCGCGCGGGAAATGATCATCGCACCTTTCGAAAGCATGTTTTTGTCGAAATCCTGCCAGCTCGAGCGCGGCAGGTCGAAGAGCCGCTGGCGTTCTGCCAGCGTCTTTTCCATGTCGGGATCGGGATCGATGATGATGTCGCGGTGGTCGAAGGCGGCGACCAGCCGGATCTTCGGCGACAGCAGCATGCCGTTGCCGAAGACGTCGCCCGACATGTCGCCGACGCCGGCGACGGTGAAGGGGGTCGTCTGGATGTCGATGTCCATTTCGCGGAAATGGCGTTTGACAGTTTCCCAGGCGCCGCGGGCGGTGATGCCCATCTTCTTGTGGTCGTAACCGGCCGAGCCGCCGGAGGCGAAGGCGTCGTCAAGCCAAAAGCCGGCTTCCTGCGCCAGCGCATTGGCGGTGTCGGAAAAGGTTGCCGTGCCCTTGTCGGCGGCGACGACGAAATACGGGTCGTCGCCGTCAAGCCTCACCGTATCCGTCGGCGGCACGATCTCGGCCCCGGAGATATTGTCGGTGATCGAAAGCAGGGTGCGGATATAGGTCTTGTAAGCCTCGCGGCCGGCATTGAAGATCTCGTCGCGGCTGCCGCCGAGGGGAAGCTTTTTCGGGTAGAAGCCGCCCTTGGCGCCGACCGGCACAATGACGGCGTTCTTTACCTGCTGCGCCTTGACGAGGCCGAGCACCTCGGTGCGGTAATCCTCGGCGCGGTCCGACCAGCGCAGTCCGCCGCGCGCCACCTTGCCGAAGCGCAGATGCACGCCTTCCACCTCGACGCCGTAGACGAACATCTCACGGAAGGGTTTCGGCTGCGGCAGTCCGTCGACCAGGTGCGGATCGAGCTTGAAGGCGAGCATGGATTTCGGCGAACCATCAGGGTTCTTCTGGAAATAGTTGGTCCGCAGCGTGGCGTCGACGATGTTGACGTAGCGGCGCAGTATGCGGTCGTCGTCGAGACTTGGCACCTCGGCGAGCTCGGCCTCGATCCCCTGGTGCAGCTCGGCAAGCTTCTTCACGCGGGCCTTCTCCGGCAGCTTGGGATCGAGCGTGTCGTGGAACAGCCGGAAAATGGCGGCGGCGACGCCGGGATATTTGTCGAGCGTCGTTGCGATATAGTCCTGCGAATAGGCGATGCCGGCCTGGCGGAGGTAGCGCGCATAGGCGCGCAGCACATTGGTCTCGCGGGCCGAGAGCCCCGCCGAAAGGATCAGCCGGTTGAAGCTGTCATTGTCGATCGTGCCGGCAAAGGCGGCGACGAAGGCTTCCTCGAGGGCGGCGCCATAGCGCTGCAGGTCGATGTCGCGGCCGTTGCGGGTCTCGAGCTCCATGTCATGCAGCACCACGAGTTTGGGTTGACCGTCAGCAACCGGCACTCCGATATCGAAGGTGCGTTCGCTGACGACATTGAAGCCTAGATTCTCGAGAAGCGGCACACGCCGCGACAGCGCCAGCTGGCCGCCGGCGTGGAAGATCTTCAGCGAGAGGATGCGGCTCTGGTTTTCCTGACGATGATAGAACTGGATGCGGATCGGCTCGCCGGCGGCGCAGGCACCGATATCGGCGAGGTCGGCGACGGTTTCCTCCGGGGTGAAGGAATCCTGAAAGGCCTGGTCGACTGATATTTTCGGCGCTTTCGGCCCGGCTAGCGCTTCGAAACGGTCGTCCCAGCGGGCGGTGATTTCACGGATCGTCTGCTCGAGCTTCGCCTGCGGAATGCGGGGCGTCTTGCCGCCGGAGCGGCCGATGATGAAATGCACGCGCGCCACGCCGCCTTCGGGGAAAGCCGGATAATAGGCAGAGACACGGCCGTCATAGACGGTCTTCAGATAGGTGCCAATCCGCTCGCGCACGATCGAGTCGTATTCCTCGCGCGGCACATAGACGATCACCGAGACGAAGCGGTCGAAATGGTCGATGCGCGGCAGGACGCGCACGCGCGGCCGGTCGGCCAGATCGTTGATCTGCTCGGCAAAGCTGGCAAGCAGTGTCGTGTCGATCTGGAAAAGATCATCGCGCGGATAGGATTCCAGCGTGTTATCAAGCATGCGGCCGGAATGGCTCATCGGGTCGAAGCCGAAATGCTCCTTCACCTTTTCGATCTTGGAACGCAGCAGCGGGATTTCCGAGGCGAGCGACGTATAGGCTGTCGAGGTGAACAGGCCGACGATGCGCAGTTCGCCGGTGACATTGCCCTCGGCGTCGAAACGCTTGACGCCGACATAATCCATATAGGCGCGGCGATGGACGATCGATTTCACATTTGCCTTGGTGACGATCAGGAAGTCGGGGCCGTCGAGGAAGGCGAGGATCTCAGGCGTCGTCGTCACGGCATCCTTGCCGGTACGCAGCACCCGAACATCGGGATTGGAGAGGATGCCGAGGCCCGTGCCCTTGTCGCGCTCGACCTTGGCATCGGAACCCTTGCCGGAATAAACATATTCGCGCATGCCGAGGAAGGTGAAATTCTCGTCGCGCAGCCAGTTGAGGAACGCCAGCGCCTCGGCGTGTTCGGCCTTCCTGCGGCCGGCGCCATTGGCCGAAAGCTCGTCGATTACCACGTCGAGCTTGGAAAGCATCGGCTTCCAGTCCGAGACCGACAGACGGACCTGTTCGAGCACGGTCTGGATACGTTTGACGAGATCGGCCGCCTGGCTGGAATTCAGCGGGGCGATATGGAGCTGGATATGGCTGACGCGTGTGGCGGGATCGCTCGGCTGATCGGCGGAATAGAGCGTAGGCGCTTTGCCCTTTTCCATCACCAGGATGGGATGCACGGCCATGAAGAGATCGCGGTGGGTACTCGTCACTTCACCCATTACCGATTCATAGAGAAACGGCATATTCCGGTCGGTCACCGAAAGCACCGAGACGGCAATGCCGTCAGGGGCCACACCGCCGATGGTGTCGATACTGACGCGCGGCGTCTTGCCGTTCCAGGCGGCAAGTTCTTTTGCCGAATGCACGGCAGAAAGCGCCAGCATTTCAGGCGTGTAGCGTTCGAGATCGTCATTGCTTGCCCGGCCGAAGAGAATTTCCGGATCGAGACGGGCCTCGCCCGTCGCCTTGGCGACCTTACGCGCGCCTTCGATCTGTTTTTCCCGTTTCGGATTGTTTCTGGCAGCCATGGATCGCCTCCCGCAATGGACTGATTTTCTGCAAGCTAGCAGAAGATTCTTCGAAAAAATCTCTAAAATAGGGGCCAGCGCGATGGTTTTGACGCTTTTTTGGCGCCGGAAATGGGAAATTGTCGGAGATTTTTCCGATTTCGTAGCCAAAACACACGTCGACGGCCATCTTTTCCCTTTTTCTTTCGCCGCACATTTCCATGCGCAGATTAAGAATGGTTGACAGCGTGGCGTCAAAAAGATCATCAAACGCCATCATCATGCGGACCTTGATACCATGTCGGAAAATGCAGCGGGCGCAGTCATCGTCATCTCCAGCCATGTCGTGCGCGGCTCGGTCGGAAATCGAGCGGCGGTCTTCGCACTGGAGACGCTCGGCCATCCGGTCTGGGCGCTGCCGACCATCATCCTGCCCTGGCATCCCGGCCATGGCCGTTCGACGCGGCTGACATTTGCGGAAGCCGATTTCGACGCGGCGATCGACGATTTGATCCGTGCGCCCTGGATCGGTGAAGTCCGCGCGGTGCTTTCGGGCTATTTGGGCAATGCCGCCCAGGCGCGCTCCGTCGCCCGGCTGATCGCTGCACTGCGCCAGAACAATCCCGAACTGCTCTATGTCTGCGATCCCGTGATGGGCGACCTCGGCGGCCTCTACGTGCCGGAAGCAACGGCCGAGGCCATTCGTGACGATCTCATCCCGCTCGCCTCGCTGGCGACGCCGAACCGCTACGAGCTCGCCTGGCTGTCGGGAGCAGCGCTTGACGACAACAGCGCGATCATGGAGGCGGCGCTGGCGCTCGGGCCGTCGCGTATGCTCGTCACCTCGGCGGTGCCGATGATGGCGGGTGGTACCGGCAATCTCTATCTTTCCGGCCGTCACGCGCTTCTTGCCGAGCACCGCGTCGTCGAGAACCCGCCGAACGGTCTCGGCGACCTGCTCGCCGCGGTTTTCTTGTCGCGCCTGCTATCCGGTCTTGAGGATGAAAAGGCGTTGCAGCTTGCCACCGCCAGCGTTTTCGAAGTGCTGGCGCGTGCCGTCAAGCGCGGCAGCAACGAGTTGATGCTGGCAAGCGACGCGTCAAGCCTTTCGAGGCCGATGGCGATGGTGCAGATGCGCCGGCTCGTGCATCCGGCGCAGCGGCGGAAAAAATGATGCGTCTGCCAGTGTGCTCATTTTGCGGTGCAGCAGTTGATCTTGTCTTCGGCGCGCGCTAATCCAGAAGAATGCAGCGTTTTCCAAACACCCTTCTGGACGGCTATCGCAACTTTATGAACGGGCGTTATGCCGACGCCCGCGACCGATATCGGCAGCTGGCCGAAAACGGCCAGAGCCCGAGTACGCTGGTCATTGCCTGTTCGGATTCACGCGCAGCTCCCGAGCTGATCTTCGATGCCGGCCCAGGCGAGCTTTTCGTTATCCGCAACGTCGCCAATATGGTGCCGCCCTACGAGCCGGATGGGCATTTCCATTCGACATCGGCCGCACTGGAATTTGCCGTGCAGGCGCTGAAGGTCTCGGATATCGTCGTGATGGGCCATGGCCGCTGCGGCGGCATCCGTGCAGCACTCGATCCGAACGTCGAGCCGCTGTCGCCGGGCGATTTCATCGGTCGCTGGATGTCGCTGGTCAAACCGGCAGCCGAGCAGATCCAGAGCAATGACGTGATGACGGCAGCCGAGCGGCAGACGGCGCTGGAGCGCGTTTCGATCCGCAATTCGATCGACAATCTCAGAACCTTTCCCGAGATCAGGACGCTCGAGGAGGCAGGGAAATTGCATCTCCACGGCGCGTGGTTCGATATTTCGACCGGCGAACTCTGGGTTATGGATGCCGAGACACGCGACTTCATTCGTCCCGAGATCTAGGGACCTGCCGCTTTATCAGTTTTTTAAGAATTTCCGTTAAGCTTCTGTCAGTGGTCGCGCGACCGACGTTTTTGATGACCGTGGCGATTGGCGATGAAATTCGAGACCATCAAAAAGGTTATCCTGGCGGCCATCATGCTGCCCTTCGTCTTCATGCTCATTGAAGGCGTCGTCGTCATCCGGACTTCCCTGACGCAATACAGGAACCTCGAGAAAGACCGGCAGTTCGCCGACGTGCTTGCCCGCGGCGGGTCAATCGCCGCCACTGAGATCCTGAGTGAAATCGGTGCCACGCGCCACTATCTCGCTCATCCCAGCAGCAAGACTGCGATGGACATGCAGCGAAGCCGGGCGACGCTCGATGACGAACGCCGGGCTTTTTACGCCAGCCTGCCTTCCCGCGATGTGCTCGATGAAGAGCTCATGGACGAATTGTCGACTCTCGGCCTCGCCTATAGCCGCATCATCGCCGCCCGAAGCGCCGTCGACCAGGGCCGTTATGCCGGCAGCGATCCCGGTTCCATCTACTGGTACGCGGCCCTCAAGCAGCTTGCCGTCGTCGATGCGCTCTCGCCGCTGATCAGCGACCCGGTGCTGCTCGAGAAATCCAACCAGCTGATGGGCATCATGCTGACCTACTATGGCGAAAGGCTGATCACCGGGATTGGCACGCGTTACCTCGACCGCGGCCCCTCCGCTAGATTTCCGGTGGAGCTGTTCGTGCAGGGAAAGGTGATGATCGGCGAGGGCATGGATCACATGGTCTTCCACTCCGAAAAGTCGATCGAGCGCGATATCGTCGGCTATCTCGGTCGCAGCAGTCAGGTGAAGGCGAATGCCATCACCGATGCGATCCTCGCCGGATCGCGGCCGACGCGCGCAGTACGTGACGTCTGGGCCGCGGCGCAGAACGAACGAATGAGTTTCCTGCAGCAGAAGATGATCGAGGCCGCCAGAGATATTCACGACACCGGCGAGAACTTTTCGACGCGTTCGCACCTGCATTTGACGCGGATTCTCGCGCTGTGTGCTGGTCTGCTCATCCTCGCCACGTTGGTGATGGTGCTTGCGGCACGGGGTCTGCGCCTGATCGACCGGCTGACGCTGGACCGCGAGGCGCTGGTGGCGGAGTTGCGCAACGCCGCCCAGACCGACCTCTTGACCGGCCTGTATAACAGGCGCGGCTTCGAGGTCGCGGCATCCGCGCTTCTGACCCAGGCCGAACACGGATCGCGCTGGATATCCGTCGTGCTGTTCGATCTCGATCATTTCAAGAGGATCAACGATATCTATGGTCATGACGCGGGCGACGCCGTGCTTCGCCATGTCGCGGGTGTCGCGCGCGAGAATTTCCGTTCTTTCGATCTGCTGGTGCGTCACGGCGGCGAGGAGTTCCTGGCGCTTCTACCCGATTCGACGCCAGACGACGCTGCAATCGTTGCAGAGCGGGTGCGGCTGGCGATCGAGATGGCGGAAATCCCGTTACCGAGCGGCGAGCTGCTCAAGGTCACGGCGAGTTTCGGATGCGCCGGCCGGGCAAACGACGGCGCAAGCCGGAACTTCGAGGATCTTGTCAAACGCGCAGATCTGGCGCTTTACGCCGCCAAGGCGTCCGGCCGCAACTGCGTCGTTTCCGGGCCGGTCGTGCCGGCTCCGCCGCAGGAGGAGCGCCGCAAGGCAGCCTCCGGCGGTGGTTTCGATGCGCGCCTATGAAAAACGCCGCATATTGCAGCGGCGTTTCGCGGGATCATTGTCTCTGAAGGCTTATCTGCCGCCGTCGATCTGCTGGCCGATATAGGCAATCGCCTGCTGATAGACGCTGGCGGCGTTCCAGCCCTGGATGGCAGCGAAATTCGGCTCTCCCGGCTGATAACCGGCGCCGGCGCGCCAGCCGTGACCCTTGAGAAAATTGGCGGTCGAGGCCAGCGCATCGGCGCGGGAGGCGACCATGTCGACACGGCCGTCGCCGTCGCCATCGGCGCCGAACCGCACGACGTTCCTCGGCAGGAACTGCGTCTGGCCGATTTCACCATGGGCGGCACCCTTTGCCTGCGGGCTCAGATAACCTTCGGAGACGAGCTGGAGCGCGGCATAGAGCTGGTCGGTGAAATATTCCGAACGACGGCAGTCATAGGCAAGGGTCGAAACAGCCGACAGCGTATGCTGATTGCCCATATAGCTGCCAAAACCGGTCTCCATGCCCCAGATGGCGATCAGCGGGCCGGCGGGAACGCCGAAGCGACGCTCAAGCGATGCAAAAAGGGCCTGGTTGGCGGCCTTCATGCTGCGGCCACGGGAGATGATGGCGGCTCCCCCGCGCTTCTGCATGAAGGCGTCGAAGGAGAGCTTGAAGCTTTTCTGGCCGCGGTCGGCGGCGATCGTCGGCTTGTTATAGTTGACATTGGCGAAGGCGCGGCTGAGCACCGATTGGCTGACGCCGTTGGCCGCTGCCGTCTGTTTGAAATCGGCAACCCAGGCATCGAAGCCGGCGCTGGTATTGCCGCATTGCGCTCCTTGCGCGAACGCCGGTACCGTATGGAGGACGCCCATTACCGCAGCGGCCGCCAGAAACAACTTTGTCATGCGCATTGAGAAACCCCGCTCTCGATCTGCATAGTTTTTAGGCGGGCAAGAGAATGCCAGTCACCCGCGATTTTGTCACGATCACCTTTTAGCGAACGCTTATACAGCTGTATTGCTTGAAAAAGCCCCGCTCACCGAGCAGGGCTTTAACATCTTATGGTTTACAAATGGTGTCAGGCGGCCTGCTTGCGCGGCTTGACCAGGCCGCGATTGACGAGCAGCTCGGCGATCTGGATCGCGTTCAGAGCCGCGCCCTTGCGCAGGTTGTCGGAGACTACCCACATATTAAGGCCGTTTTCAACCGTCGCGTCCTCGCGGATGCGCGAGATGTAGGTCGCATCTTCGCCGGCGGATTCATAGGGCGTGATGTAGCCGCCGTTCTCGCGCTTGTCGATGACGAGGCAGCCCGGCGCATCGCGCAGGATGTCGCGGGCCTGGTCGGCGGTGATCTCGTTTTCGAACTCGATGTTGACCGATTCCGAATGGCCGATGAAAACAGGTACGCGCACGGCGGTGCAGGTCACCTTGATCTTCGGATCGAGCATCTTCTTCGTCTCGGCCAGCACCTTCCACTCTTCCTTGGTATAGCCATCTTCCATGAAGCTATCGATGTGCGGGATGACGTTGAAGGCGATGCGCTTGGTGAACTTCTTGTTCTCGATCGGGTCGGCGACGAAGACGGCGCGTGTCTGGTTGAAGAGTTCGTCCATGCCGTCCTTGCCGGCGCCGGAGACGGACTGGTAGGTCGAGACGACAACGCGCTTGATCTTGGCGAAGTCATGCAGCGGCTTCAGCGCCACCACCAGCTGGGCGGTCGAGCAGTTCGGATTGGCGATGATGTTGCGCTTGGTGAACTGGCTGACGGCATCCGGGTTCACTTCCGGCACGATCAGCGGCACGTCGGCGTCGTAGCGCCAGGCCGAGGAATTGTCGATGACGACGCAGCCCTGCTGGCCGATCTTCGGGGAAAACTTCTTGGAAACCTCGCCGCCGGCCGACATCAGGCAGATGTCGGTGTCGGAGAAATCGTAGTTCTCCAGATTGGAGACCTTCAATGTCCGGTCACCATAGGACACCTCGGTGCCCTGCGAACGCGCCGAGGCGAGCGCCACGACCTCATCGGCGGGGAAGCCTCGTTCGGAGAGGATGTTGAGCATCTCCCGGCCGACATTTCCGGTCGCTCCCGCGACTGCTACTTTGAAACCCATTTCTCAAGCTCTCTTTCTCTTCTCTCCTCTTGTCCGGTGAGGGGAAAGGCGCGACGGATCGCGTCTTCCTGTCCCCAGCCGAGCCGGGGAGAGAGCGGCAGGCCAGAGACGTCAGACGGTTTTCGTCGTCGTTTTGGCCTTGGTTTTGGCAGAAACCGGAACGGCAATATCCACCCCGGCAACCCGTGCCCGGTCATTGCATCCGGCAATGGCGTGTTCGTCTCGAACCATGGAGATTCCTTTTCCGCTGTCGCTCTTAAAAGGTTTTCCACAGGAGTCAAGGTTTTTGCGCGGGCGGCTGCCAGACGGAAGGAGTGCTGTCGTAAGGACCGCCTGGGAACGGACCGTTCTGGTTCGATCCAGCCGTCTAGGTATATCCACGGACGCGCATGAGCACGCGGAGGAGGGCGTCGGGCACGATCTGAGGTGGCGTCCGCCGCAAACCGCAGCGAAATTTCCTTCCAGCGGAGCGCGCGATGCACGCGACAGAGCTCCCCCGCTGTTAGACTAAAGTCATAATCCCAAAGCATCCCTCTTTTTGATCCGCCGTTTCTGGCACACTCCCGTCAGGCGTGTCGCGGCCAGGGGTATGCTTGAGGAGAGTAGGCCGCGCGCGTTGCTCATCACTCTGTGGAGGACAGACAATGGCAAATGTCGCAAGCATCGACGGCGCGAAGGCCGGTCCGATGACGGGCGAGGAGAAGAAGGTCATCTTCGCTTCTTCGCTCGGCACCGTTTTCGAATGGTATGATTTCTATCTTTACGGCTCGCTCGCCACCTATATCGGCGCGACCTACTTCACCCAATATCCCGAGGCGACGCGCAACATCTTCACGCTACTCGCCTTTGCCGCCGGCTTCCTGGTGCGTCCCTTCGGCGCGCTGGTATTCGGCCGTCTCGGCGATCTCGTCGGCCGCAAATACACCTTCCTCGTGACGATCATGATCATGGGTCTGTCGACCTTCCTCGTCGGCATCCTGCCGGGTGCGGCCACGATCGGCATCGCAGCTCCGATCATCCTGATCGGCCTGCGCCTGCTGCAGGGATTGGCGCTTGGCGGTGAATATGGCGGTGCGGCAACCTATGTCGCCGAACATGCGCCGAACGGGCGCCGCGGCTATTTCACCTCGTGGATCCAGACGACGGCAACGCTCGGCCTGTTCCTGTCGCTGATCGTCATCATTCTGGTTCAGTCCATCATGGGTCCGGTTCAATTCGCCGCCTGGGGCTGGCGCATTCCGTTCCTGGTCTCAGTCGTCCTGCTCGGCATTTCCGTCTGGATTCGTCTGAAGATGAACGAGTCGCCCGCATTCCAGCGCATGAAGGCGGAAGGCAAAGGCTCCAAGGCGCCTCTGACCGAAGCTTTCGGCCAATGGCGCAACGCCAAGATCGCGATCATCGCGCTTCTCGGTGCCACCATGGGCCAGGCGGTCGTCTGGTACGGCGGTCAGTTCTATGCACTGTTCTTCCTGCAGAACGTGCTGAAGGTGGATCTGCAATCGGCCAACATCATGGTTGCGATCTCGCTTCTGCTTGGAACGCCGTTCTTCGTCATCTTCGGCGCGCTCTCGGACAAGATTGGCCGCAAGCCGATCATCATGGCCGGTCTTCTCATCGCCGCGGTGACCTATAATCCGCTATTCAAGGCGATGACCTGGACAGCAAACCCGGCACTTGCCGAAGCGCAGGCCTCGATCCGCGCGACGGTCACGGCCGACCCGGCGGACTGCAAGTTCCAGTTCAACCCGACGGGCACGGCGAAATTCACCAGCTCCTGCGACGTGGCGACGGCGTTCCTGACGAAGAACTCGGTGCCTTATGACGTCGTTGCAGGCCCTGCCGGGCAGCCGGCGACGGTGAAGGTTGGTAACGCGACGGTTCCGAGCTTTGACGCCGCTGCCGCCGGCGACAAGGCGAAGGGCATGACTGCCGCCTTCGAAAAGAGCGTCAACATCGCGCTTCACGATGCCGGCTATCCGCTGAAACGCGGTGTCGCCAAGGTGCCGGATGCCAAGCTCGATGCCTTCATCGCCGCCAATCCGGAACTGGCGCTCAATGCCGAAGCTATCCGCGCCGGCGCCAAGGAAACCATGCCGGCGGCCAAGCTGGTCGAAGGCAAGCTGCTGACGGCCGATGAGGCCAATGGCGTCACCGACATGGCGGTTTATACCATCGCCAATGGCGGCAATTTCGCCATGACCGCCGATCCTGCCCGCGTCAACTGGGTCGGCACGGTTGCGATCCTGTTCGTCCTCGTCCTCTATGTGACGATGGTCTACGGCCCGATCGCTGCACTTCTGGTCGAGCTGTTCCCGACCCGCATCCGCTATACCGGCATGTCGCTGCCTTATCACATCGGCAACGGCTGGTTCGGCGGCCTGCTGCCGGCAACCGCCTTCGCGATGAGCGCTGCTGCGGGCGATATCTACTACGGTCTCTGGTATCCGATCGTTTTTGCGGCGATCACGCTGGTGATCGGCCTGATCTTCCTGCCGGAAACGAAGAACAGGGACATCCACGCGATGGATTGATGACGCACTCGCGTCTCAGAAGCTCTAGAAACCGGCCCGGCGCTCACAAGGCGCCGGGCTTTTCCATGTCAGGGAACAGGCGCTTGGCGAGCGGCCAGCCGTCCGGCGCCAGTTTGAAGAGCAAACCGCAGCGGGCAAAGACGATCGCCATCAGCAGCGAGAACCAGGCGCCGAAGGCAAGGCCGGCGATGACATCACTCGGATAATGGGCGCCGACCATGACACGCGTCATGCCGAGCCAGATGGCGCAGGCGATGAAGGCAACGCGGTAGCGCGGAAACAGAAGCGCGAAGGCCGCAAAGAAGGCGCCGACCGTGGTGGAATGGCCGGAAGGAAAGCTTTCGAAAGCGGAATGGCCCGAAAAGGGCGTGAAAGAAAACATGCCGTAGTCGTGGAAGTGATCGGGACGAGCCCTTCCGATCGCCCGCTTCAAAAGATTGGCGAGGAGCCCTGAGAAAACGACCGTGGTGAAGAGATAGGCGCCGATCCAGCTGACATAGAGTGCCTGCGCCCTGGCTCGCGCCGTCTTCAAGAGCTTGTAGCCCGCCCTGCCCTGGAAGAAGAGCAGGATACTGGTAATGATTAGCCAGGCGGAATCGCCGAAACCGGTCAGGAGCTCGCCAAGCTGCTTCACCGATTCAGGAGGCTCGCTGGCGCCTATCGGCGCATCGAAGAGCAGCATGGAAAGGATCACGGCGTTGATCGTGATGAAGAGGCAGGCCTGCCAGCGCAAAGGCGGCATGGCAGCGTCGCTCCGGCGCCAGCGCCTGTCCAGGGAAGTCCAAAATGCCCGCATTTAGTCGTCCGTTCAAAATAGCCTTCGAGCGCGGCGCGTCCGACAGGCGCTCTATCACTTTGTGGCGCATAAACCGGAAATTCATACGACGGCTGAGTATGCGCTCGTGAAATCCGGCGCAAAAATACACGAGATTATGGCCAAGGATAGCCCGTTTTGGCTAATTCGACTGAACCGCGGATTGTTCATCCATGAAAAAAGCCCTCCGCATGCGTAATGCGAAGGGCGGGAAACTGTTTCACGTGAAATATATCAGGCGGAAAGCGCCTTGAACTCGGCAAGGATCGCATCGCCCATCTCGACGGTGCCGACCTGCCTTGCGCCATCGGCCATGATGTCGCCGGTGCGGATGCCCTTGTCGAGCACGTTGGCAATCGCCTTTTCCAGATCGTCGGCCTCCTTCACCATGTTGAAGGAGTAACGCAGGCACATGGCGAAGGAGGCGATCATGGCGATCGGGTTGGCGATGCCCTTGCCGGCGATATCAGGGGCAGAGCCGTGCACCGGCTCGTAGAGCGCCTTGCGCTTGCCGGTCTTGCCGTCCGGCGCGCCGAGCGAGGCCGAGGGCAGCATGCCGAGCGAGCCGGTCAGCATGGCAGCGACGTCGGAGAGCATGTCGCCGAAGAGATTGTCGGTGACGATGACGTCGAACTGCTTCGGCTGGCGCACCAGCTGCATGCCGCCGGCATCGGCGAGCATATGTTCGAGCTGAACGTCGGAATATTTCGCCTTGTGCGTCTCGGTGACCACCTGGTTCCAGAGCACGCCCGACTTCATGACGTTGCGCTTTTCCATGGAGCAGACGCGGTTCTGACGCGTACGGGCCATTTCGAAGGCGACGCCGGCGATGCGTTCGATCTCGTAGGTATCGTAGACCTGCGTGTCGATGCCGCGCTTCTGGCCATTGCCGAGATCGATGATTTCCTTCGGCTCGCCGAAATAGACGCCGCCGGTCAGCTCGCGGATGATCAGGATATCGAGGCCTTCGACCAGTTCCGGCTTCAGCGAGGAGGCCGAGGCAAGGGCCGGATAGCAGATGGCGGGACGCAGGTTGGCGAAAAGCTGCAGATCCTTGCGCAGGCGAAGCAGGCCGGCTTCCGGGCGCACTTCATAGGGCACGCTATCCCATTTCGGGCCGCCAACGGCGCCGAACAGAACGGCATCGGCGGCAAGCGCCTTCTGCATGTCGTCTTCCGAGATCGCCGCGCCATGGGCATCATAGGCGGAGCCGCCGACAAGGCCTTCGTCGGTGACGAAACCGGCATTCATTGCCTCGTTCATATAGGCGATGATCTTGCGGACCTCGCCCATGGCCTCGGGACCGATGCCGTCACCCGGCAGCAGGAAAAGATTGCGCGCTGTCATGGAGCCCTCCTGGAAAAACAAGCTGCGGCTTCTTAGACCCCGGAAATGGGCATTTCAAGCGAGAGAAAGGGTGAATCGGTACGCTTCGCTCTCAGCGCCGATAGTTGCTCCGACGCCTCCAACTGGAATAGAACGGAAGGCTCCAGCAGATATTTCCGGAATGTTTCCATGCCTTCAGCGCCTCTCCATCTCGACACGCCGCTGGCTCGAACAGCCGCTGATTTCAGCGCCAGCGGCAAGCCGCTCTGGCTGAAGCTCGACGCACTGCAGCCCTCCGGTAGCTTCAAGCTACGCGGCGTCGGCCGGCTTTGCCAGCACGAGGTGGAAAATGGCGCGCGCGAGATCTTCTGTGCTTCCGGCGGCAATGCCGGTATTGCCGCAGCCTATGCCGGCCGCGCGCTCGGCGTGCCGGTCACGATCGTCGTGCCGGAGACGACGGCGGCCGACGTCCGGCAGACGATTGCGGCAACCGGCGCCAGTGTCCTCGTGCACGGAGCCGTTTTCGACGAGGCCAATGCCCACGCGGTCGAACGCGCCCGGAGCCGCAAGGCGAGTTATGTGCATCCTTTCGACCATCCGCTTTTGTGGGATGGCCATGCGACGCTGGTCGACGAAGTGGTGGCGAAGGGCGCAAAATTTGACTGCGTCGTCACCAGCGTCGGCGGCGGCGGGCTGCTTGCCGGCATTGTGGAGGGGCTGAAGCGAAACGGGCTTCCCGACGTGCCTGTGATTGCCGTGGAAACCGAAGGGGCGGCTTCGCTGCATGAAAGCCTCAAGGCAAATGAGCGCATTATCCTGCCTGCCATCACCTCGATCGCCACATCGCTCGGCGCGCGGCAGGTCGCCCAGCATGTCTTCGACCTGCCGAAACAGCATCCGATCGAAAGCGTTCTCGTCAGCGATGCCGATGCCGTTGCCGCCTGCCTGAAATTTGCCGATGCGCGGCGCATCCTGGTCGAGCCGGCCTGCGGTGCCGCCCTTGCCGTTGCCGATGTCCATGCCGGGCTGCTGGCGCGCTTCGACAATCCACTAATCGAAGTCTGCGGCGGCATCGGCGTGTCGCTGGAAAAGCTGAGGCTCTGGAAAGAGCGGTTTCTCTGATCTCTAAAGCGCGTCGCGTTCTTTCGGATTCGCCTCCTTGCGCTTAAAGTTCTTTGTTGAAGCATGTCGTTGCCGCAAAACCGCTGCACAGTTGCGCGGCATGCTTTAGAAAAGAAAAAGCCGGGCAAAGGCCCGGCTTGATCGATCGTCATTCGTTCGGGCTTTAAGCGGCCCAGGGATGGGCAGAAGCGTTCTTCTTTTCGAATTCGTCGATCGCCTTGCCCTTTTCCAGCGTCAGGCCGATATCGTCGAGGCCGTTCAGCAGGCAGTGGCGCTTGAACTCGTCGAGATCGAATTTGATCGAACCGCCGTCGGGGCCGGTGATTTCGAGGTTTTCCAGGTCGACGGTCAGGATGGCGTTGGAGCCGCGCGAGGCGTCGTCCATCAACTTATCGAGGTTTTCCTGGCTGACCTTGATCGGCAGGATGCCGTTCTTGAAGCAGTTATTGTAGAAAATGTCGGCGAAGCTGGTGGAGATCACGCAGCGGATGCCGAAATCGAGCAGCGCCCAGGGAGCGTGTTCGCGCGAGGAACCGCAGCCGAAATTGTCACCGGCGACCAGGATCTTGGCATCGCGATAGGCCGGCTTGTTCAGGACAAAATCGGGATTTTCGGAACCGTCTTCGTTGTAACGGGCCTCGGCGAAGAGGCCGGTGCCGAGACCGGTGCGCTTGATGGTCTTCAGATAGTCCTTCGGAATGATCATGTCGGTGTCGATGTTGACGACCGGCAAGGGCGCTGCAACGCCCGTCAGCTTGACGAATTTATCCATGACCATGCTCCATTTCAGCAAACGTACTTTCCTGAATTTGCATCTAGTCCAGTTTTTCGCCGAAATGAAGGAGAATCTTTCGAAAGTGGCGGCCACGCGGCGTTTCGCGCGGCCGTCAGGGTGCGCGCGTTCTTACTTGGTCGGGGCGTTCAGGCCCCAGAGGACGCCGAACGGATCGCGAAGCTGGCCGTAGCGGTCGCCCCAGAACATCAGTTCGATAGGCATGACGACCTCGGCGCCGGCCGCAACCGCGCGCTCCCACCAGAAATCGATATCGTCGATGACCAGCTGGATGGCGAAGCCTTCATGACCTTTGAAGGGATGGCCGTATTCGGGATAGGCATCGGCCAGCATGAGGGAGCTGCCGTTGATATAGAGATGAATATGCATCGTCCGGCCGCTCTCGTCGACCGGCACCCTATGGGCCTCCTCGGCGCCGAAGGCCTTCATGTAGAATTCCGCGGCCTTCACCGCGCCATCGACCGTCAGATAGGGCAGCAGGCCATTCTTGACCGGCGGCATTTTAACCGGATTGTTTTCCGTCGTCGTATCCATGCTCGTCCTCCATCGTTTCTGAGCGCCGGCGGAATGCCTGGCTGCTTCAAAGACGTATCATGGAAGCATGATCCGACAGTGTCGGTCAGTTTTTTCTGGAAAGCAGTTCAGAGGTCGATGATCGTGCCGCGGCCGTCATTCCAGATGCGCATTTCGCGTTGGCCATTATTTGCCTTGGCGCGGACCGGAGCGGGCTTCATCTTCATCGAAAGGGCGCGGCCGACCATGAGCACGGTCAGGATGCCGCCGACGGCAAGCGTCACCGAAAAGGTGAGAAGCAGCATGGCGACAAAAACGGTGGCGCCGGCAAGTATGAAGAAGATGGAGCGAATGTTCTGCATGGGTTTGATACCTTTCTACAGAAAGGAATGTGGTCCTTCTTTTTTCTCTCTGCAAGGCAAGCATGGCTTTTTGTTGTCTTGCCGGGCTTTGCGAAGCTTGGCACTAATGAGTGATGAGCCGAACCATACCTCTCCGTTCCCTGCATCTGCGCCGCTCGGTGCTGAGCGTGCCCGCCATGAATCTCCGGGCGCTTGAAAAGAGCCATTCCCTTGATTGCGATGCGGTTATTTTCGACCTGGAGGATTCCGTCTCGCCCGAGAAGAAGGGGCAGGCGCGGGAAAATCTACGCGGCTTTTTTGCCGGGCCGCCGCTTGAGGGCAAGGAGAGGATCATCCGCATCAATTCTTTGTCATCCGAATTCGGGGCGGCGGATCTCGATCTGGTCAAGGCGCTTTTGCCCGACGCCGTTCTCCTGCCGAAGGTGGACGAACCTGGCGATGTGACTGACATCAGCGATCTGCTTGCCGATGCGGAGGCGCCGGAGGCGCTGCGCATCTGGGCGATGATCGAGACACCGCGCGGCGTGCTGAATGTCGGAGCGATCGCCGGAGCCGGCCGCACGCCGGGTGCAAGGCTCGATTGTCTCGTCGTCGGGCTTAATGACCTGCGCAAGGAAACGGGCGTGCTTCCCCAGCCGGGACGGAGCTATCTCGTGCCGTGGCTGATGCAGGTCGTCCTTGCGGTCAGGGCCTATGGGCTCGATGCGATCGACAGCGTCTTCAATGATTTCAAGGATGCCGAAGGCTTCGACGCCGAATGCGGCCAGGGCCGCGCCATGGGTTTTGCCGGCAAGATGCTGATCCATCCCTCGCAGATCGAGCCCGCCAACCGGCATTTCGGGCCGAGTGCGGAGGAGATTGCGGAAGCCGAGGCGGTCATATCAGCTTTTGCCGATCCTGACGCCAGGGGCCTCAATGTCATCAACGCCAACGGGCGAATGATCGAACGGCTGCATCTTGTCCAGGCCGAGGCTCTGGTTCATAAAGCTCGCCTGATATCTGCAAGAAAGCCCGCCTGATGAAACTCTACCGCTTCCTGACCGGTCCCGACGACGCCTCGTTCTGCCACAAGGTCACCGCCGCCCTCAACAAGGGCTGGTCGCTGGAGGGTTCGCCGACCTATGCCTTCAATGCCGCAACCGGCGCGATGCAGTGCGGCCAGGCCGTCGTCAAGACTGTCGAAGGCAAGGATTACGATCCGGAGATGAAACTCTCCGAGCAGTAAGACTTAATTCCAGGATAGACGCCTAACGCTCCGCGGCTTCCTCGGCGCTGGCCTCGATCCGCTCCATATCATCGTCGCTCAGCCCGAAATGGTGGCCGATCTCGTGGATCAGGACGTGGGTGATGATATCGCCGAGCGTCTCGTCATTCTCCGCCCAGTAATCGAGAATGGGGCGCCGGTAGAGGCGGATGCGGTTTGGCATCTCGCCGGTTTCCACCGTGAAACGTTCGGAAATGCCCCTGCCCTCGAAAAGGCCGAGCAGGTCGAAAGGGGTTTCCAGCGCCATGTCCTCGAAAACGTCGTCATCGGGGAAATCCTCGATCTCGATCGTGAGGTTGGTCGTCAGCTGACGGAATTCATCGGGCAGATGGCTATAGGCCTCCATGGCCAGCGACTCGAAAGTGCTGATCGTCGGCGCATGGCGGTCCCGCCAATCATCGCTCTGGTCTATGCGGGCCATGAATGTTCCTTCCTTTGCGGGCCCATATAGAACCTTTATCGCCGATTTTCGAGTGCGGAATCAAAGGCAGGAATAAATTCATAGAAAATGGTTGTTGACTCTTCTTCCGCTCTCTGGAATCCATAAGAACATAACAGGAACAAGACGGATCGGAGAAACGCCATGGCGCAGAACGCCCTGGCGCGCGAGCGGCTTTTTGCGCTCCGCGAAACCATCGCTAAGTTGGAGGGAAAGCCCGCGCCGGCGCTTGCGGCCGCGGAGCAGGAAGCCTTGGCGCAAGGACGCAAGACCCGCCAGGAGCGCATTCTGCCCCCCTTGCCGTTTGGGGTGGAGTTTGTCGATAGGGCGCTGGAAGGCGGCCTGCCCCTCGATGGGATTACCGAATTCCGCTCCGCGCTGTCTCGCGATGCGGGCGCGGCAAGCGGGCTGGCGATGGCTGTTGCCGCGCGGCTGCAGAAACAGGAATCAGATGCCGGCAGGCTTATGCCGTTGCTCTGGATCGGCGATGCCGTCGGCACGTTGGAGGCCGGCCGTCCCTATGCTCCCGGGCTTCGGGATTTCGGGTTGAGTCCGGAACGATATCTCCATGCCGCGCCGCGCAAGCTGGACGAAGCGCTCTGGCTCGCGGAGGCAGCGGTGGAAAGCGCTGCTTTCTCGGCCGTCATCCTCGAAGTGCGGGGCAACCCTGCGCATTTCGGCCTGACCGAAAGCCGCAGGCTCAGTCTCAGGGCGCATGCTGCCCGTCGTCCGCTCTTTCTTCTGCGGCAGGCAGGAGCGGAGGAGGCTAGCAGTGCGGCCTTGCGCCTGCATGTCGAACCGGCACCGTCTGGTCTGCGGCCGTTGCCGGATGGATCGAAGCTTGCCGGCAGTATCGGCAATCCGGTTTTCCGTCTCACGCTGGAGAAGAGCCGCAATCCGGCCCCGCTCTCCTTTCTCCTGGAGTGGAACCCCCATGAACGCGAATTTTTCCCTGTCTCCGAACCAAACCTCCTTCGTCCTCCAGGCGAACACTCAGCGCATTCTGGCGCTCAGCTTCCCGCATCTGCCAACCGATCGTATCGCCCGCAGGCGATGGGGGCCCTCCTGGCGTTCGAAAGGGCGTCCTGAGGCGCCGTCCATCGTCTGTTCGGGCAAGCTCAACAATGCCATGCGGTTGACGGCACTGGACGAATTGGCCGAGCGGCTGGGGCTGAAGAAGGAACAGGGCGTGGCCGAAGCGCGCGCCATGTATCCGACGCTCGATGTGGTGGAAGAGGATCCGGCGGCCGACCGCCGGCTGCTGGAGGCAATTGCCGACTGGTGCGACCGGTATACGCCTTTGGTGGCGTTCGACGGCAGGGACGGCCTGTTTCTCGACATTACCGGCTGCACGCATCTTTTCGGCGGCGAAAAGGCGCTTCTCAAGGATGTTCTGTCGCGGCTGTTTCACATGGGGATCGATGCGCGCGGCGCGATCTCATCGTCGCCGGGTCTTTCCTGGGCGGTGTCGCGTTTCGGGCAAAGCGGCGTGATCGAGGATGAGGAGACGGAGCAAGTGCTGATGTCCTTGCCGATCGCAGCTTTGCGGCTGCAGGGGCAAACCGTCGATGCGCTGAAGAAGCTCGGTCTGAAATATATCGGCGACATCATCAATGCGCCGCGGGCACCGCTGACCCGCCGGTTCGGGCCGGAATTGCTGCTGCGTCTCGACCAGGCGCTGGGACATGAAGAGGAAGCGGTTTCGCCCCGTCGTCCGGTCGCCAGCCTTTCGGCCGAAAGCCGCCTGATCGAGCCAATCGGAACTGAAGAACAGATCCTTGCCGTCACCAGGCAGGTCGCCGTGTCGCTGCAGCCGTCGCTGGAGGCACGAGGCGCCGGCGGGCGGGTGTTCGAATTGGTGCTCTTCCGCGTCGACGGCAGGGTCTTCCGTATTTCCGTCGGCGCTTCGCAACCGCTTCGCGAACCGAAATTTATCGCCGGGCTTTTTTCCGAGCGCCTGCAGGCGGTCTATGACGATCTCGATGCCGGTTATGGTTTCGAGATCGTGCGGCTGAATGTGTTGCGGCATGATCCCTTCAACGAAGCGCAGGCTGACTTCGAAGGCGATCGTCAGGGAGAAATCTCCCTTTCGGCTTTCGTCGACCGTGTCTCCGCTCGGCTGGGTGAGGATTGTCTGCAAAGTTTCCAACTCCGCGAGAGCCATGTGCCGGAACGCGCCGTCATCGCGGTTCCGACGATGGACAATCTTTCAAGACGTAGGAAAGCCGAGCAGAAGGCTTCTCTTCCTTTCCGCCAAGAGCGCCCGTTGCGGCTTTTTGCAACGCCGGAGCCGGTCGAGACCGTACTCGCCGAAGTGCCCGATGGTCCGCCGCAAATCTTTCGCTGGCGGCGTATGCAGCATCAAGTGGCAAAAAGCGAAGGTCCGGAGCGGATTGCCATGGAATGGTGGATCGACGGAAGTGACGCGGAGGCGCGCGATTATTTTCGCATCGAGGACGAGAGCGGCCATCGTTTCTGGATCTATCGTCGAGGTTTCTATGGCCGGGAACTCGATCCCCGCTGGTTCATGCACGGTGTGTTTGCATGAAGAGCGAGCGCGCATTTTTCGAGATCGGCGCGAAGACGAATTTCTCGTTCCTCGAAGGCGCCTCCAGTCCGGAAGAGATGGTCTTGCAGGCTGCTCATCTCCGACTCGGCGGTCTTGGAATTGCCGACCGGAATTCGGTTGCCGGCGTCGTGCGTGCGCATGCCCAGGCGGAACAGCTTGAGGAGAGATACAAGAACAGAGATGCGATCATGGCCCAAGCGGAGGAGAACGGAAAAAAGGAAAGGATTTTCCATCCAATCCGGATACAGCCGGGCGCCCGTCTCGTCTTTTCCGACGACACGCCTGATATCCTCGCCTACCCATGCAATCGGCGGGGCTGGGCAAACCTCTGCCGCCTTCTCAGCGCTGGCAATCTGAAGGAGGAAGCGGTCAAGGGAACCTGCATCCTGACCGAAGCGGAGCTCATGGAATGGGGGGACGAGATGATGCTTGCCCTCGTTGCCGATCGTACCCTTGTCGAGAGCCAGGCGGGCCAGACTGCGCTGGAGGATTATCTGGAACGGTTTCGCAGACGTTTCCGCAAGGCTTTTTTTATGGTGCTGGCGCCGGCCTATGACGGTCGCGACAGGCAGGTGTTTGCGGTGCTTGCCATGCTTGCCGCCCGAAATCGCGTGCCGTTGATTGCGACCAACCAGCCGCTTTACCATCATCCTGAACGCCGGCCGCTTTCAGATGTCGTGATCGCGATCCGGGAGCATGTGCAGATATCACAAGCCGGATTCCTGCTGGCGCCGAATGCCGAGCGCTACCTCAAGGATTCACGTGAAATGATGCGGATATTCGGGGACTATCCCGATGCGGTCGAAAATACGCAGGTCTTTTTCGGCAAACTGACCTTTTCGCTGAAGGAACTGCAGCACAATTATCCGCCTGAAAACGATCCCGGCGAAACGCCGCAGCAGACCCTTGAGAGACTGACGAGGGCGGGAGCCGCAAGGCGCTATCCCGGGGGTGTGCCACCCAAGGTGGCGCAGCAGATCGATTATGAACTGAAACTCATCGGCGATAAGAACTACGCCTCCTACTTCCTGACGGTTCACAGGATCATCCAGCACGCCCGTTATGACCTCAAGGTGTTGTGCCAGGGACGCGGATCGGCGGCAAATTCGGTCATCTGCTATTGCCTTGAAATAACGGAAGTTGACCCTCAGAAGAGCACGCTGCTTTTCGACCGTTTCATTTCGATGGACCGGGACGAGCCGCCGGATATCGACGTCGATTTCGAGCATGACCGGCGTGAGGAAGTCATCCAGTTCATCTACGGACGATATGGCATCGAACATGCCGGGCTGACGGCGGGAGTGACCACCTACCGCACCCGTTCTGCCGGCCGTGAGGTCGCCAAGGCCTTTGGCCTGTCGGAGGATGTTCAGTCGGCGATCAGCAGCCTCGTCTGGGGTTGGTCGGAGGACAATCTCTCCGATCGGGATGCCAAGGCGGCCGGTCTCGACGTCAAGGATCCACTGACCCAGAACGTGCTGCAATATGCCTCCGAGCTTCTCGGCTTTCCGCGCCACCTCACCCAGCATGTCGGCGGCTTCGTCATCACGCGGGACCGACTCGACGAGGTCGTGCCGATCATGAAGACGGCGATGCCGGATCGCTACATGATCGAATGGGATAAGGACGATCTCGACAACGTCAAGATCCTCAAAGTGGATGTGCTGGCGCTCGGCATGCTGACCTGTCTGCGGAAGGCCTTTTCGCTGCTTGAATTGCATTATGATGTCAAGAAGACGCTCGCAGACCTCGGCAACAGGGAGCATGGGGACGAGGGCAAGCCGGTTTATGAGATGATGGGCCGGGCCGATACGCTTGGCGTCTTCCAGATCGAGAGCCGGGCGCAGATGAGCATGCTGCCGCGCCTGAAGCCGAAGATATTCTACGACCTCGTTATCGAGGTGGCGATCGTTCGGCCAGGACCGATCCAGGGCGATATGGTCCATCCCTATCTGAAACGCCGGGAGCAGCGGGCCAGGAACATTCCCGTGAAATATCCAAGCAAGGAGCTGGAAGCGGTCCTCGAAAGAACCCTCGGCGTCCCCCTCTTTCAGGAGCAGGCGATGCAGATCGCAATCACCGCTGCAGGCTTCAGGCCGGCAGAGGCCGACAAGCTTCGCAGAGCGATGGCGACATTCAAGCGGACCGGTACGATCGGCGATTTCGAGAAGCGCTTCATCGAGGGAATGGTCGCAAAGAATTACGATCCCGAGTTCGCAAAGCAATGTTTCAATCAGATCAAAGGTTTCGGTGAATATGGCTTTCCGGAAAGCCATGCCGCATCCTTTGCGCTGCTCGTCTATGCCTCTTCATGGCTCAAGGCCTATTATCCCGATGTCTTCTGCGCGGCGATGCTGAATTCCCAGCCGATGGGGTTTTACGCGCCGGCTCAGCTGGTGCGGGATGCACGCGAACATGGGGTAAGGATCCTAGCGGTCGACATCAATGAATCCGACTGGGATTGTACTTTGGAAGAGGCTGCCTTCGACCGAAAGGCTGTCGATTTCCGGCATGGGCAGATGCGGGGGATCATCAAGACCCGGCATGCGGTGCGGCTGGGTTTCCGGCAGATCAAAGGTCTCTCGTCAGACGATATGAAACGGCTTGTCGACAATCGAGGGCAAGGATATCGTTCGGTGCGCGATCTCTGGCTGCGATCCGGTCTGCCGAAATCCGTCATCGAGCGACTGGCGGATGCGGATGCATTCCGATCCATCAATCTGTCGCGCCGCGAAGCGCTTTGGGCTGTGCGGGCACTGGATGTGAAGAGTGCGGCCGAAGAGCTGCCTCTTTTCGAACAGGTCCGTCATATCGACCTTCAGCCCGAACCCGCGGCGGTGCTGCCGGATATGCTGCCGGGCGAGCAGGTGATCGAGGATTATCGTTATCTCTCGCTGTCGCTGAAAGCGCATCCCGTCTCGTTTCTGCGGGAGGAATTGCGAAAGGCGGGCATCACACGCAATGTCGATCTTCTGACGGTGCCCAACGGGAAGAGAGTGACGATTGCCGGTCTGGTGCTGGTGCGGCAGCGCCCGGGTTCGGCCAAAGGCGTGATCTTCATGACGCTGGAGGACGAAACCGGCGTTGCCAATGCGATCGTCTGGAACAAGATGTTCGACAAATATAGGGCAGTCGTCATGGGGGCCCGGCTGGTGAAAATCCGCGGCAGGCTGCAAAGCCATAGCGGGGTGATCCATACGGTCGTCGAGCATATCGAGGACATGACGCCGGCGCTTGGCATCCTGCAACGCGAGGCCCGGCGTTTCGGCGCTTGTGAGCGCGCGGACGAGGTGCTGAGGCCGGGGGTCGACCCACGGCAGAGAAAATTTGCGACTGCGCAGGAGAAGGCGGAATTGGAAAGACGGATGAGTGCGGCGGGACGCCATGGCGGTGCGGCGGAAACCGCCGAGGTCATGCCGCGCGGGCGGAACTTTCATTGAACACGTCAAAGCGGCCGCTGACCGGGCACACCTTCATCATGCGCTCGCTGCAAAATTTCAGACAATCTGCAACAGCCCTCGTCCATCGCTTCCAATCGATGCAATCGGATTCGAATTTTTTCTTGACAGCCATCATCTTCTTTAGCAAAAAACACGATAGTCAGTGTCATGTTTGGAAATGAAGACGTGCTTGTCTGCAGCTGCAATTATATAACCGACAAGGAAATCCGGGAGGTTATCACCAACCTTCTCGACGAGGACTGTTGGCAGCTTATCGTACCTGCGAAGGTCTACCACGCCATGGAAAAACGCGGCCGTTGCTGCGGCTGCTTCCCCAATGTGGTCGATATCATCATCCAGACGACCGAGGAATATCACGCCCGTCGCCACTCGACGGAGACCGAAATATTTGATTTCATGTCACGCTTGAAACGATTCCATGAGGAAAACAGGAGAGCGGACATTGAAAGGCGACAAAAAGGTCATCGAGCGGCTTAACGAGGCACTGTTCCTCGAGCTCGGCGCGGTCAATCAATATTGGGTTCATTATCGGCTTCTCGAGGACTGGGGCTACACCAAGCTCGCCAAGAAGGAGCGCGCCGAATCCATCGAAGAAATGCACCATGCCGATCGGCTTGTTGCGCGCATCATCTTCCTCGAAGGCCATCCGAATCTGCAGACTCTGGCGCCTCTGCGCATCGGCCAGAATGTCAAGGAAGTGCTGGAAGCCGATCTTGCCGGCGAATATGACGCCCGCACGGCCTACAAGAAGTCGCGCGATATCTGTCACGATGCCGGCGACTACGTTTCCATGAAACTTTTCGAAGAACTGCTGGCGGATGAGGAAGGCCATATCGACTTCCTCGAAACGCAACTCGATCTGCTCGAGAAAATCGGCGAGAGCAAATACGGCCAGCTTAACGCCGATTCGGCCAACGAAGCCGAATAATTCGGACGGAAATGCCGGCCACTCCGCGCGGCTGGCATCTTCAATACACGTCTTCGCGCAAAAAGGCGCTCAGTCTTCCGACTGCAGCGCTGCCAGATGCCGGAACTCGGCGATCACCTGGTCGTAGACGGCGCGCTTGAACGGAACGATCAGACCGGGCAGTTCCTGCATCGGCTTCCATTCCCAGGCATCGAATTCCGGATCATGACCGCCGGGCGGCGGGTTGATGGCGATCTCGCTTTCGTCGCCCTCGAAGCGGAAGGCGAACCAGCGTTGCGTCTGGCCGCGGAATTTCCCTTTCAATCCGATGCCGATCAGCGCCGGCGGCAGATCATAGTTGATCCAGTCCCTTGCTTCGGCAAGCAAGGTCACCGTTCTGATCCCGGTTTCCTCGTAGAGCTCACGATAGGCGGCGTCCAAGGGATCCTCGCCCTTGTCGATGCCACCCTGGGGCATCTGCCACAGCTGCGGCGAGCCGTCATATTCGGAATTGCCGTCGGGGATCCGTCGCCCGGCCCAGACCAGGCCATCGCGGTTCAGGATCATGACGCCGACGCAGGGACGGTAGGGCAGATCCTCGGCTTTCACGGTCGCCTGGCTCATCTTCTTCTCCGTTCAGGAATTATCTCAGGGGCTTCTCGGGTCGTTGGAAAGCGCCGCGACGCCGACGATCTCGATGCCGCGCATGGATGCTTCCTCGCTCCATTTGGCGATAGCGTCGACACTTTCATCGAAAGCCGAGGCGATGCCGATCGCCTGGCCATTCTTGCGGGCGATGCGTTCGAGCTCGTCGAGCTTCTTCAGGATGGCGCTGATATCGAGCTGGCCGTCGAGCTGCAGGTCGGCAAAGGCATAGGGCAGTTCGGTGCCTTTGGCGACCGTCGCCGTTTTCGACTGCGCCGACGTGCCGTCGTCGAGGAACAGCAGGCCGCGCTTGCCGATATCGCGCATGACAGGTTCCATGGCGGCGGGGTCGGAGAGGAAACGGCCGCCGAGATAGTTCATGATGCCGGTGTAATTGGTGATCTCACCCATCGCCTTGTGCAGGTTCTCGATGTTGCGGGCCACCGGCTTCGAGGTCAGCAGCGTCTCCGGACCGGGATTATTGGCCGGATAATCAAATGGCTCGAGCGGCACCTGCAGAAGAATCTCGTGGCCGCCGCGGCGGGCCTCCTGCATCCAGCGCTGCAGGCTGTTGCCGCTTGCGGCAAAGGCGAGGGTGATTTCCTCCGGCAATTCGGCGATGGCGCGCTGCGTCCCCGTCTGGCTGAGGCCAAGGCCGCTGACGACGATGGCAATGCGGATGCCACGTGCGCCGGATGAGGGACGGGCATATTGGTCCATCGGCCGCCGGCCGTCGGGGCCGACGATCGGCAGCCTGCCAAAGGCGGTGTCTTCGAGCAGTGCTTCATTGGGTTGGGCTGCCATGCGCGGGTCCTGGCCGATCTGCATGGCATCGACCAGCACCGGTCCGCTGCCGTCGCGAGGGCGGGGACTGTATTTGGTGACGACGGAGCCATCACCGGTGATCATCTGTTCGACATTGGCGCCCGAGCGTGGATCGGCGCGGGGCATTCCGTCCGCCGCCTGGTCGGCAGCGGCCGTCGGCGGTTTGCCGGAAGCTTGGGTTGCGGCCTGTTCGGCCGTCGGCGGTTTGGCGCGCTCCAGCCCGTCGCCCCGAAAGGCGGTATAGAGAGAAAAGCCGCCTATCGCGAAAAGGCAGAGACTGGCAGCAATGCGGCCGAGGCGCAGCACGCCGGGACGCCGGCTGGCGGTTTTGCGGTTGCGCCCCAAAGGCGCATGCAGGTCCGTTCCCAATTTTCTCGCCCGCTCCAAAACCGGGAAACAGCATAAAGGGTCAAGGCCGGGCGAGTGCCCGGCCTTGCGACGATCGATTACTTGGCGACGACGGCCTTACCAGGGTTCGGCGGGAAGGCCGGATCGGTCTTCTTGCCGCGCAGAAGGTCGAGCGCGTAGTTCAACTGAACGTCATCCTTCGGATCCGGCGGCACGTAGGCAACGGAGCCCGAACCTTCATCGGTTTCGCTCTGACCCTTGATGTGGCCGCGCAGGCTGGATTCGCCTTCGGTCACCATCTTGCCCTGCAGTTCTTCCGGCAGCGGCTCTTCGACCTTGATGTCAGGCGTGATGCCGGTGCCCTGGATCGAGCGGCCCGACGGTGTGTAGTAGAGTGCCGTGGTCAAGCGCAACGCGCCGTTCTCGCCAAGAGGGATAATCGTCTGGACGGAACCCTTGCCGAAGGAACGGGTGCCGAGAACGGTGGCGCGGCGCAGATCCTGAAGCGCGCCGGCAACGATTTCCGATGCGGAGGCCGAACCGCCGTTGATCAGCACGATAACCGGCTTGCCGTCAGTCAGGTCGCCCGGGCCGGCATTGAAGCGGCGGGTTTCATCGGGATTGCGGCCGCGGGTCGAAACGACCTCGCCGCGCTGCAGCAGGGCATCAGAGACATTGATCGCCTGGTCGAGCAGGCCGCCCGGATTAAGGCGCAGGTCGAGGACGTAGCCCTTCAGCTTGTCGGCCGGAACGGTGTCCTTGATCTTCTTGATCGCCTTTTCCATGTCGGGATAGGTCTTCTCGGTGAAGGAGATGATGCGGAGGTAACCGACATCGTCCTCGACGCGTGATTTGACCGCCTGGACGGCGACGACGTCACGGACGATCGTCAGCTCGATCGGCTTGTCGGCGCCCTTGCGGATCAGCGTCAGCTTGATCGGCGTGTTGACGGCGCCACGCATCTTCTCGACCGCGTCTTCCAGCTTCAGGCCGCGCACGGACTGGCCGTCGATCTCGGAGATGTAGTCGCCAGCGAGAACGCCGGCCTTGGCGGCGGGCGTATCGTCGATCGGGGTGATGACCTTGACGAGCTCGTCTTCCATCGTGACTTCGATGCCGAGGCCGCCGAACTCACCCTTGGTCTGGGTGCGCATGTCCTCGGCGTCCTTCGCATTCATATAGCTCGAATGCGGATCGAGCGAGGAAAGCATGCCGTTGATGGCATTCTCGATCAGCTTGTCTTCGGCCGGCGGCGTGACGTACTGCGCACGCACGCGTTCGAAGACATCGCCAAATACCGAGAGTTCCTTATATGTAGAGGATCCGGCCGCTTCTGCCGGCACACCTGCCGAGTAAATGACGCTCATCGCGGTCGCACCCATCAATGCGCCGACCAGAACAAGAGAAGCCCTACGAATCATTGCGTGCCTTTCCAGTGTCCTTGGCGGTCCACCACGGTCGGGAATCGACCGGTTTACCGTCTTTTCGAAATTCAATGTAAAGCGTTGGCCGGTCCGTTTCCAGCGCCAATGCAGTTGCGCTTGCCACTCTTTTCGCCCCCATCACGGCGAGCGGCTCGCCGGCGAAAACGAATTTTCCCTGACGGGTATTGATCGTATCCATTCCCGAGAGAACCAGGTGATATCCGTCGCCCGCATCAAGAATGATCATCTGGCCGTAACTGCGGAAAACGCCGGCGAAAACCACCAAGCCATCTGCAGGCGCCGTCACCACTGTCTCCGGGTTGGTGGCGACGGTCATTCCCATGGCTTCGTGCCCGGTGCCGTCGGCGTCGCCGAACTGGCGCAGGATATCGCCTGCCACGGGCAGCTCCAATTTGGCCCTCAATTCTCCGAAGGGATATGCGGGCGCAATGCGGTTTTTATCGGGCACGCCACTGTCGGCCAGAGCCCGCGCCTGAGCCCGCTGTTCGTCGGTCAGGAGCTTGCGGTTCTCCTCGGCCTGGCGGGCGGCGGCAGCCGCATCGCGCACGGAAGCGATCTCGGATTCCATCGACGCGACGAGGCCTTCCAGGCTGGTCGCCTTGCCCGCCAGCTCCTCCGAACGTTTCCTTTCGGCGGCCAGTTCGGCGGCGTTGCTGCGGCTGAGCTTGTCGTTTTCGGCAAGCAGCAGGTCCATGCGGCGCTCTTCCTCGATGCCATCGGTCATCGTCGCCGTCAGGCCGGCCTTTTCGGCCGCACTTGCCGTCTGCAGGGCGGCAAGGCTTGCAAGGTCTGCCGCGAGCTTGTCGGTTTCCTTGCGGATGCCGGGCACGACGGCGCCGAGAAGGATGGCGCTGCGCACGGAAGCGAGCGCGTCATCGGGAGTGACGAGCAAGGCTGGGGGCGGGTTGCGGCCCATGCGCTGAAGTGCTGCCAGTACCTCGGCCAGCAGGCCGCGGCGTTCATGCAGCGAACGGCGGATGCCATCCTGCTTGACGCCGAGATCGGCCAGCTTCTTCTCGCTTTCGAGGATCTGCTTTTCGAGCCCCTTGCGGCGGGCGGCGGAATCGATCAGCGCCTGGCGGATGCTCTCCGTGCTTTTTTCCAGATTGGCGATGCTTTGCTGGAGTTCGCTCACCTTGTCCGAGGAAAGACTGATGGATTTCGCCAGGGTTTCGAGCTCGGCGCGGGTCTGATCGCGTTTGGCGGCAAGTTCAGCGGCCGGATCGGGTGGCGGCGGCTCGGCTGCGGGCGGCTGCGCTGCAGATTGCGCCGCTTCCGGCGCGGCTTCCTGCGCCCGGACGGTGAAGGTGTTACCTGATACGACGATGACGGCGATACCAAAACCGGCCGCAAGGGCCGGCAGGATCATGCGGTGTCGCCTGGTTGGTGTCGTCGTCATGCGTGTCGGGGCACTCTTTCAAATCGCGCGGAGACTAAGCTGATTTGGCACGCTTTGCCAGAAAGTTCGCAGGCGAACGGCAGGCCAGGCGAAACACGGCTGCGTGACAATGCGACGCATCGTCAAAGGCTTGAGTTCCACGTGGAACACGTCAGACGCGATGATAGGGATGGCCGGACAGGATGGTGACGGCGCGATAGAGCTGCTCGGCGATCAGCGTGCGGACGAGCTGGTGCGGCCAGGTCATTTTGCCCAGGCAGAGTGTGGCGTCGGCCCGATTGTAGAGCGCGGGATCGAGGCCGTCGGCGCCACCGATCGCGATCATCAGCTCACGCTTGCCCTGGTCGCGATAGGCGCCGAGCAGATTTGCGAAGGCTTCGCTGTCGAGCGCCTTGCCGCGTTCGTCGAGAAGAATGAGGACGCTGCCTTCGGCAAGCGATTTCAACAGCATCGCCGCCTCCTCGCGTTTGCGGGTCTCCGCATTGGAAGCGCGGCTTTCGGCAACCTCGGCGATACGGGCAAGTTCGAGGCCGACCGCAGGGCCGGCCTTGGCGAAACGATCAAAATAGCGGGCCGCAAGATCCTTTTCGGGGCCGGATTTCAGCCGTCCCACCGCAAAAAGACCAACTCGCATTCACCCGCTCCCGCTTATGAGGCATCCGCGGCGCACAAAGCGCGCCCCCTGGCCGGCTTACAATGGTTCCCGGCCAGTCAATGCCACTCTCAGGTACCGGTCAGAATGCCGGCCCCGGCTGTCAGTGCCGTGTTTCTTCATCCATGTCAGGAGCCGCCCACATCTTTTCGATGTTGTAGAACTCTCGGATTTCAGGACGGAACACATGCACGATAATGTCACCGGTGTCGATCAGGATCCAATCGCCGCCCTCCTGACCTTCGACGCGGGCCGTACCGAAGCCTTCGTCCTTCAGATCGGTGAGCAGGTGGTCCGAGATCGCCATGACATGCCTGTTCGAACGGCCGGAGACGACGATCATGTAGTCTCCCAGCGCCGATTTTCCGGCAATGTCGATAGTGACGATATCTTCAGCTTTGGAGTCCTCAAGGCTGGCGAGGACGGCTTCTAAGGCGCGGGCAGCGGCATCGGCGCCACGTTCTGCGCTCTTCGGGACAACGGCGAGCGTTTTTCCCTTGGCGTGTACTGTTGTCAGTGCTTTCCCTTTCCTGGAATGACAAACCATGCACAACACGAAATCCGATCACGACCGGATATGGTTAAGATAGGCATCAAACCATTAATGTTTCAAGACGTGCTAACGTACGGAGCGGCGGAAAATCCGATCTGGCGACCGAATTGAACTATATTGCTGCCCCGCTGCTTGTCGGCGCGGTGTACAGTTTTCAGGCCGGAGCGTAAAGTGCGGGAAATTCCACCATCTGCAGATTCGAATGACCGATCCGGCCGCAAAACCACTCGTTCCCATCTTGCGAATCAGCTTCCCGGATGAGGATCGGCTCGGACGCGGCAAGATGGAGCTGCTGGAACATATCCGCGCAACCGGATCGATCTCCGCAGCAGGGCGGGCGATGGATATGTCCTATCGCCGCGCATGGCTGCTGGTCAGCGAGATGAACCGGATGTTCTGCGAACAGGTGGTGGAATCACAACGCGGCGGCCAGAAGGGCGGCGGTGCGGCGCTGACGCCGTTCGGCGAGCAACTGCTGGCGCGGTTTCGGCGGATGGAAAGCATTTTGCAAGCGAGCCTTGCCGAGGACCTTGCCTGGCTCGAGGCAAAGCGTAACCCGCGGCGGGATGGGCACGGCTAAGCCTCTAGAGCTTGATGCCGAAAAGTGTGAGCGGTTTTCGGACGACATCATGCTCTAAACCTTTAATTTAGAACAGGATTCAGATTTTAGGCCGACTAGGCCTAAAATCATCCTGTTCTAGGGCAACCGTCTTGATGACGGCGAAGACAATCTTGCCGGGTCGAAGGTCGAGGCGCTCGCAGGAGAGCGCGGTGACGCGCGAGAGGATGCTATCGCCGCCGCAGTCGAGCCGGATTTCAACCGTTCCGTCCGCATCCTGAAATAGCTGTTCGATCCTGCCTTCAACAATGTTGAGGGCACTGAGCCCCTCCGGTCTTGCCGTCGCCAGCATGACGTCGCGCGATGGGATGCGGATGCGGACCGGACTGCCGGGCGAGAGTGCCGCGCCGGGAATATGCAGCCGACCGGATTTGAGGGCGACGGTCGAGAGATGGTGCCGTGCGTCGAAGCTTTCGACGATGCCTTGCAGCAGCGCCCCCGCCTCTTTCCGGTCGAAGGCCGCAGAGGCGCGGCTCAAAATGTCGACGGCCGGGCCGACCGCCTCCACCCTGCCATCGCGCATGACCACCACTTTGTTTGCGAGCCGCGCCACCTCGGCGATCGAATGGCTGACATAGACGATCGGGATTTCGGTCTGATCCCGCAATCGCTCGAGATAGGGCAGGATCTCGGCCTTGCGCGCCTCGTCGAGGGCGGCCAGCGGCTCGTCCATCAACAGCAGCCGGGGCGAGCAGAGAAGGGCGCGGCCGATCGCGACCCGCTGCTTCTCGCCGCCGGAAAGTTTTGCGGGGCTGCGATCCAGCAGCGTCTCGATGCCGAGCAGGTCGACGACGTGATCGAAGCTCTCGCCGCCTGCAGGTCTTGGCGCGAACCAGCGGCCGTAGGAAAGATTGGCGCGGACGCTGAGATGCGGGAACAGCCGCGCCTCCTGGAAGACATAACCGAAATGACGGCGGTGTTTCGGAACGAAGCGGCCGGCTTTGGTTTCGGTCAGGGTTTCGCCGTCAAGGATAACGCGGCCCTCGTCCGGACGGGCGAGGCCGGCGATGATGCGGATCAGTGAGGTCTTGCCGGAGCCGGAGCGTCCGAACAGCGCGGTCACGCCGCCTTCGGATGTGAAGGCGGCGTCGAGAAGAAAGGCGCCGAGCCTCTGTTTTGCCTCGACGATCAACGTCATTCCGGATCAATCCTTCGGCCGGCGAAACGCGCGAGGAACTCGGAGGCGAGCAGGGCGGTCATGGAAATGAGGACGGCGACGAGCGTCAGCCGCAGCGCGCCGGCATCGCCGCCCGGCACCTGGGTAAAGGTGTAGATGGCAGATGACAAGGTCTGGGTCTCGCCGGGAATGTTGGAGACGAAGGTGATCGTCGCGCCGAATTCGCCCATCGCCTTGGCGAAGGAAAGGATCATGCCGGTGATGATGCCGGGCAGGGTCAGTGGCAGCGTGACCGTCAGAAAGACCAGGATCGGGCCGGCCCCCAGCGTTCCGGCCGCCTCCTCGAGCTTGCGGTCGACCGCCTCGATCGACAGACGGATGCTGCGCACCATCAGCGGAAAGGCCATGACGGCGCAGGCGAGTGCCGCACCCGTCCAGCGGAAGGAAAAGACGATGCCGAAATGCTGATCGAGCAGGCTGCCGATCGGGCCGCGGCGGCCGAACAGGATGAGAAGAAGAAAACCGGTGACAACAGGGGGCAGGATCAGCGGCAGGTGAACGATGCCATTCAACACCGACTTGCCCCAGAAGCGGCCCCGGGCAAGCAGCAGGGCGACGAGGATGCCAAAGGGCAGGCTCGCCAGCATGGCGACGACCGAGACGCGCAGGCTGAGCAGGATCGCCGTCCATTCTTCATCGCTCAGGCCGAACATATCCAAACGCAGTTGTCTCCCTGGAAAATCCGGTCACCCGATTGCCCCTCATCCGCCTGCCGGCACCTTCTCCCCGCTTGCGGGGCGAAGGGGAGCAGCCGCAACCCTTCCGTCTCTTGCCAACGTGTCGCTGGGCACGTCCCCTCGCCCCGTTTACGGGGAGAGGGTTAGGGTGAGGGGCGGCTTCACGCTAAGCTGTCACTATCGATTCCGCAATCAATTCAGCCCATCATTTCAAGACAGTAAATCCCTGCGCCGTGAAGAAGCCGGCTGCCTTATCGGATTTCAGGAAGTCGAGATAGGCTGCGGCGTCCGGGTTCCTGCTCTCGGCAAGAATTGCGACCGGATAGATGATCGGCGGGTGGGAATCGGCGGGGAAGGTGCCGACGATGGCGACACCCTTATCGGCCGTCGCGTCCGTCTGGTAGACGATGCCATAGGGCGCCTCGCCGCGGGAGACCAGGGCAAGGGCGGCGCGCACGCTTTCGGCGCCGGCGACCTTGGTTTCGACCGATGTCCAGACACCGAGCTTTTCGAGCGCGGCCATGGCGTATTTGCCGGCCGGAACCGATTTCGGCTCACCCATCGCCAGCTTGCCGTCACCGAGCAGACCGGCAAGATCGAAGCCCTGCTTGATCTCGACCGGCTTGGCCTTGTCCTTTTCGGCAACGAGCACGATCCGGTTTCCAAGCAGGTTCGTGCGGCTGTCGGCCTTGATCAGATTCTTCTTGGCAAGGTAATCCATCCAGTCGAGGTCGGCCGAGATGAAGATATCGGCAGGGGCCGCGTTTTCGATCTGTTTCGCGAGCGCGCCGCTTGCCGCATAGGAAGTAACGGCTTGCTTGCCGCTTTCCTTCGCCCAGGCGGCATTGGCGGCATCGAGCGCGTCCTTGAGGCTTGCTGCGGCAAAGACAGTCAGCTTTTCGGCGGCTTCTGCCTTAGTCGGCAGCGCTGCCGCGCCAAGCCAGGAAGCCGCGATCGCGGCGGTTGTCAGTTTCATCCATTGGCGGCGGCTGTGCATGATTCCTTCCCGCGGTTCGAAATATCTTCATGGATATAACGGCGCTTGGGTTCTGGCCAGAGATATATCCAAGGAAATATAACCCTGTTGTCTGGAGATGAGGATCCACGCGTTCTTGAAGCGCATGGCTGTTCCTAGAGTAGGAGATTCGGCGGTAACGCCTTTGCCTGGGAAAGCCGACGACTGACCACCAGACCGGCCGTGACAATGGCCATTTTCGTTCCGCCTTGCTGATAAAATCGGCAACAGTCGAAGCCTCTCGGCCTCAGTGTTGCATCGTCAGCATTGCTGCATTGCACAAATCGATATTCATCTTCCGGCGGAATATGGTACAACACACTCATCGACACGGCTTCTCCTCCTCCCATAGCCGTTCGATAGGGTCGACAACACTCCTCCTCCCAGTTGTCGATCGAGTTTATAAGCCCGACGGATCCTCCCCCGTCGGGCTTTCTCGTTTCCGGGATTTCCCTAAAAATCAGTCTATTCGGCGCTGTCCGGTTGCGCGCCGTTGCGGATTGCCGTCGAGCTCAGGCCGGACCGTGGTCCGTGGATGAAGGTCCAGGCCGGTGCCCGCTTCTTCCAGAGCACGCGCGCGTCATCCTCGTCGACGCGGGCAAAATCGAAGGTCCGCGTCATCTTCGAGGAGAGGTAGGAGAGTGTCGCGCCCGGCCGGTCGATCACGGCGATCGGGAAAGTGCGGGCAATCTCCTGCCACTTCTGCCATTTGTGAAAGGTCTGCAGGCTGTCGGCGCCCATGATCCAGATGAAATGTACATGCGGATTGCAGGCCTTGATGCGGGCAAGCGTATTGGCGGTGTAGCTGACGCCGAGCGCCTGTTCGAAAGCGGTGACCTTAATGCGCGGATCGGCGGCGATACGTTCGCTTTCGGCAATGCGTTCGGCAAGCGGTGCGAGCTGGTTGCGGCTCTTCAATGGATTGCCCGGGGTCACCATCCACCAGAGCTGGTCGAGGCCGAGCCGCTTGATTGCGATCTCGGCAACAAGCGCGTGGCCCTGATGCGGCGGGTTGAACGAACCGCCGAACAGGCCGACGGCCATGCCGCGTTCGCTGTGCGGCATGCGGAGGTAGCGCCGATCCAGTTTTTCCGTCGTCCACGTCAAGGTCGGGTCTGTCCGGCACCGCGCACCCGGTATTTGAAGGAGGTGAGCTGCTCGACGCCTACCGGGCCGCGAGCATGCATCTTACCGGTAGCAATGCCGATCTCCGCGCCCATGCCGAACTCACCGCCATCGGCAAATTGCGTCGAGGCATTGTGCAGCAGGATAGCCGAATCGACTTCGGTGAAGAAACGCTCGACCACCGCCGGGTCCTCGGCGATCACGGCCTCGGTGTGGTTCGACGAATAGGTCTGAATATGGGCGATCGCGCCCGATATGCCATCGACGACCGCGACCGAAATGATCGCGTCGAGATATTCGGTCGTCCAGTCCTCCTCGGTCGCCGGCTTGATGCCGGGAGCGACCTTCAGCACCGTCGCGGAGCCGCGGATCTCGCAGCCTGCTTCGGTGAGAACCTCAAGCAGCGGCGTCAGATGCGTGCCGATCGCGGCACCGTCGACGAGCAGGGTTTCGGCCGCGCCGCAAATGCCGGTGCGGCGCATCTTGGCATTGACGACGATCTGCTTCGCCATCTCGATATCGGCGGAGGCATCGACATAGATGTGGCAAAGACCTTCGAGATGGGCAAAGACCGGCACGCGCGCCTCGCTCTGCACGCGGGCCACCAGGCTCTTACCGCCGCGCGGGACGATGACGTCGATTGCGCCGTCCAGACCGCGCAGCATGGCGCCGACGGCAGCGCGATCGGTGATCGGAACGAGCTGGATAGCCTGCTCTGGAAGGCCGGCGGCCTTCAGGCCCTCAACCAAGCAGGCATGGATAGCCTGCGATGAACGGCGCGAATCCGAGCCGCAGCGCAGGATCACGGCATTGCCCGCCTTGAGGCAAAGGGCGCCGGCATCGGCGGTGACGTTCGGCCGGCTTTCGAAGATGACGCCAATGACGCCGAGCGGCGTGCGGACGCGCTCGATCTTCAGGCCGTTCGGCCGATCCCAGGCGGCGATGACTTCGCCGACCGGATCGGCAAGGGCGGCGATGGCGCGGATTCCCTCGGCCATCTCGGCGACACGCTTGTCGTTCAGCGTCAGCCGGTCGACGAAGGAGGCGAGCATCTCGCTGCCTTCGATGTCCTTCAGGTCCTTGGCGTTCTCGGCAAGGATATGCGCCTTGTTCGCGAGGATCGCGTCGGCCATGGCATTCAAGGCGCTGTTCTTCGCCTCGGTGGACGCAGAGCCCAACGGTCGCGCGGCAGCCTTGGCCTTGCGGCCGATGTCGATCATCAGCGCGTCAATGTCAGGGCTTAGCGCAACGGTATCAAGCATAGCTCGCGTCCTTTTTCTGCCTTTCCGATTTCTGTCTGATCTGTGCGGTCATCACCATGTCGTCGCGATGGACCATGGCGGCGCGCCCGGCATAGCCTAGGATTGCCGCGATTTCGGCCGACTTGCGGCCGGCGATCCGACGGGCGTCCTCGGCATCGTAGCTCACCAGACCGCGGGCGATCTCGCGACCTTCAGGGCCGATGATCGCCACCGTGTCGCCACGGCTGAAGAGGCCGGAAACGCTGCGCACGCCGGCGGGAAGCAGGCTCTTGCCGGCCCCGAGGGCGGTGACGGCGCCGTCATCGACATGCAGTTCTCCGGCCGGCTGCAACTGCCCGGCAATCCAGGTTTTGCGGGCGGTCACCGGCGTGCCCGACGGCGCGAACCAGGAGGAGCGGGCGCCGTTTTCGATCGCCGACAGCGGGCTATCGGTCTTGCCGGAGGCAATGATCATGGCACAGCCCGAGGTCGTGGCGATCTTGCCGGCATCGATCTTGGTGCGCATGCCGCCGCGTGAAAGCTCGGAAGCGGCGCCGCCGGCCATCGCCTCGATGTCAGGGGTGATTTCGGCGATCGTCTCCAGGAAGGCCGCATTCGGATCGAGATGCGGCGGAGCGGTATAAAGGCCGTCGATATCGGAGAGAAGGATCAGCAGGTCGGCGCCAGTCATGGTCGCGACGCGGGCCGCCAGCCGATCATTGTCGCCATAGCGGATTTCGCTGGTCGCGACCGTATCGTTCTCGTTGATAATAGGCACGGCGCCGATTTTCAAAAGCTGGTTGATGGTGGCGCGCGCATTGAGATAGCGGCGGCGCTCTTCGGTATCGCCGAGCGTCAACAGGATCTGGCCGGCGACGATTTCGTCGCGCGACAGGCTTTCCGACCAGGCACGCGCGAGCGCGATCTGGCCGACGGCAGCGGCCGCCTGGCTTTCCTCGAGCTTCAGCGCGCCGGAAGGCAGGTCGAGCACCGAGCGGCCGAGCGCGATCGCGCCCGAGGAAACGACGAGCACATCGATCCCCTTGGCCTTCAGCCCCGCAATGTCGGCACACATGGCATCGAGCCAAGCCTTTTTCAGCCCGGCCTTGCGGTCGACCAGGAGGGCCGAGCCGATCTTGATGACGATGCGGCGGTAGCGGCCGAGCGGCTTACGGCTGGTCATCGGCCTCATCCTCGCCCTCGTCGGAGACGATCATGTCGCGATGCCTGAGCTTCGGCACCTTGACCGGCTTTTCCTCGGCATTTTCTTCGACGATGATATCGCGCAGCGCCCGTAGCACCTCGGTCATGCCCTTGCCGGTGACGGCCGAAATCAGGAACGGCGTCTTGCCGCAGGCCTTGGCCAGCTCTTTCGTCTTCTTTTTCAGTTCGGCCTCGTCGAGCACGTCGATCTGCGAGAGTGCCACGATCTCCGGCTTGTCGGTGAGATCGTTGCCATAGGCTTCGAGCTCGTGTTTGACCGTCTTATAGGCTTTGCCGACCTTTTCCTCCTGCGCGGAGACGAGGTGCAGCAGCACGCGGGTGCGCTCGACATGGCCGAGGAACCGATCGCCGATGCCTACACCTTCATGGGCGCCTTCGATCAGGCCGGGAATGTCGGCCAAGATGAATTCCCGTTCGTCGATGGTGGCGACGCCGAGATTGGGATGCAGCGTGGTGAAGGGATAGTTGGCGATTTTCGGCCGGGCGCGGGTGACGGACGCGAGGAAGGTCGATTTGCCGGCATTGGGCAGGCCGACGAGGCCGGCATCGGCAATCAGCTTCAGGCGCAGCCAGATGGTCTTTTCCTCGCCGGGCAGGCCGGGATTGGCCCAATCCGGCGCCTGATTGGTCGAGGTCTTGAAATGGGCGTTGCCGAAGCCGCCGTTGCCGCCACGGGCGAGGCAGTAACGCTGGCCTTCGACGGTGAGGTCGCAGATCAGCGTTTCCCGGTCTTCCTCGAAGATCTGGGTGCCGACAGGGACCTTGAGCGTCACGTCACTGCCATTGGCGCCGGTGCGGTTCCTGCCCATGCCATGGGTGCCGATCGTCGCCTTGAAATGCTGCTGATAGCGGAAATCGATCAGCGTGTTGAGGCCGTTGACCGTCTCCACCCAGACGTCGCCGCCGCGTCCGCCGTCACCGCCATCGGGGCCGCCGAACTCGATGAATTTCTCGCGCCGGAAGGAGACGCTGCCCGCGCCGCCGTCGCCGGATCGGATATAGACCTTTGCTTCGTCGAGAAATTTCATTTCACTTCCAGTATCCGGTGGCAGTTGGACGGCCCGTCTTGGCCCATTCGATATAGGCGGTTCCGACGGAGGTCAAAGATTATCGTGAATTTTGCGAGCTATAACATACAGTACGGCTTCGGTCTCGACGGCAGATACGATCTCGCGCGCATTGCCCGGAGCCTCGAACGGGCCGACATCATCGCGCTGCAGGAGGTGACCCGCGGCTTCTCGCGCAACGGCTTTGCCGACATGGTGGCCGGTATCGCCGCCTTCTTTCCCGACCATTTCTGGGTGTATGGGCCGGCCTGCGACCTGCATGTCGAGGCTGATCAAGGCAAGTCCGCGCCGGCACCCGGCACGCGCTTTCAGTTCGGCAATATGGTGCTGTCGCGCTGGCCGATCGTCTCGACCCGGACGCTGCTTCTGCCGCGCAGCCGCACGCTCGGCAAGATCAACCCGCAGCGCGGCGCGACCGAGGCGGTCATCACCGTGCCCGGGGGCGCGATCCGCGTCTACTCCGTCCATCTCGACCACGTTTCTCCCGACGAACGCATCCGCCAGCTGCAATTTTTGAACGCGCATATCAATGCTTTCGTCCAGGAGGGCGGTTCGCTGACGGGAGCGGCCGAATTCGATCTGCCGGAGCCGCCGCTGCCGGAGGATTACGTCATCATGGGCGATTTCAACATGGAGCCGGAATCGCCGGAATATTGTGCGCTTGCCGGTGCCGCCGGCGGATATTACGGCCGCGTCGCCAGGATCGGCACATCGGTCGACGCCTTTGCCACGCTCGAAGCCTATCGCCCCGAGAGCTACAGCTGGATGGATCCCGAGGATCACGGCAAACGCATGCATCTCGATTATTGCTTCGTCAGTTGCGGCCTCGTGAGCCGGTTGAAATCCGCCCGGATCGACACGCAATCCGTCGGCTCCGATCATTTCCCGCTCTGGGTCGAGATCGGCGATTGACCGAGACGCCGCCGGTGGCGGCGTCTCCCTTCCTTCGATTAGGCAACCTTCCGCGGCTGCAGCATGCCCGGCTGCAGTACGGTTTCGATGTGCGAAACCATGGTATTGCGGGCGAAACAATAGATTTCGCCGCAACCCGTCATGCGGAAACCGAGCTTCTCCTGCAGTCTCAGCGACGCCGGATTGTCGGCGAAGACGCCGGAATGGATCGGCGTCTCCGGCATGCGGCGCGAGAAGCGCTCGATGATCGCCGCCACCGCCTCGCTCATATAGCCGCGCCGCCAGTAGTAGCGGTTCAGCCAGTAGCCGAGGTGCCAGCGGCCATGGCGCAGCTCGATCGAGACGTTGCCGATATGAACATCGTCCTTGCCTGTTATCGCCAGCGGCCAGTCCGGCAGGGTGCCCGAGGTCACCGGGATCAGCCAGTCCAGTGCATCCTGCCGGTCGAAGGGCGCGGGAACGCGGGACAGCATGCGTGTGACCGCGAAATCAGAAAGCGATTCCGCGATCGCAGGCGCATCGCTCAGCCTGTGGGGGCGGAGCGTCAGCCGCGATGTCGAGATGACAGGCGCGGGGCCGGGCATCATCGGTCTGGTTTCCGGCCTTTGCAGCGCGGTCGTGCTCATGCGATGTTCCCCCAGCTTCTCAGCGACATCCAGGTCTTGCGGTCGAGCCTGTACCATTCCACAGGCACGTTGCTGCCAAGCGCCAGCGAGGCGGCGAGCCCCGAACCCTGGAACTGGAAGCCGCACTTCTGGATGACGCGCCGCGAGGCGACGTTCATCACCCGGCAGCGGGCGTCGATCTGGTCGACGTCCTGACGGGTCCTGAACACCATATCGACCAGGGCATGGCAGGCCTCGGTCGTATAACCCTGGTTCCAATAGGGCTCACCCAGCCAGTAACCGATCTCGACGGTCTTGCCGTCGGTATGCGGTTCGACGCCGCAGCAGCCGATAAAGGCGCCGTTTTCGGCTTTGGTGATCGCATAGACGCACTTGCCGATCTCGCCATTTCGCGTACGCCAAACAAAGTCGGCGGCATCATTGGCGGTATAGGGGTGCGGCATACGCGATACCATGGTGGCGACTTTGGCGTTGTTGGCGAGATGGGCAAGGGCGTCGATGTCTTCTTCGTGGGGCGCGCGCATGACGAGCCTTTCCGATAACAAGACAGGGCAATCGGTCCTTAACCGCTCCGGCCTCAGCCGTTCTATGGGAGACCGCTGGTCTTCCCGGGGAGACCGTGATTGGTCTGCCCTCAACAATTCGCCTTGCATGTTCAGTCCTCCTGTTTGGACAAAGAAAAAGGGGAGATGGCGCCCCATCTCCCCTGTTTTCTGGACTGAACCTGGTACGGCCAGCCGGGTCGATGAGACGCCGGCTGTTTTTGAGCGCTACCGGCTTATTCCGCTGCTTCCGCTTTCGGCATGACAGACACGTAGACGCGACCGTTGGCCTTCGTTCGGTAGTTCACATTGCCGGCGGTAAGCGCAAAAATCGTGTGATCCTTGCCGAGGCCGACGTTGGAACCCGGATGCCACTGCGTACCGCGCTGACGCACGATGATGTTGCCTGCGATGACGGCTTCGCCGCCGAACTTCTTCACGCCAAGGCGCTTGGATTCGGAATCGCGACCGTTGCGCGAGGAACCGCCAGCTTTTTTGTGTGCCATTGGAGTTCTCCTTTAAACCTTGTCCCGTTGATCTTACTTGGCAGCCACGATGTCCGTGATACGGACGACCGTGTGATGCTGACGATGGCCGCGCGAACGCTTCGAATTCTGACGGCGGCGCTTCTTGAAGGCGATGACCTTCTTGCCGCGGTTCTGTTCGACGACTTCTGCCTTGACAGAGGCGCCGGTAACGAAGGGCGCACCGATCGCAGCGTCGGCGCCTTCGCCGATCACGAGCACTTCGGTGAATTCAATGGAGTCGCCAGCGACAGCTTCGAGCTTTTCGATGGTCAGCACGTCATTGGCTGCCACTCGGTACTGTTTACCGCCGGTCTTGATGACTGCGAACATTTTTTATCCTTTCATGTTCGTTCCGGCGCTCCCCGCTATTCCGCAGGTGGCCGTCTTTTTATCAGTCCAGGTTAAGCAGGGATTTCAGGGGTCTAGCCCGGAATTCTGGTCTGCCGGTGAACCCCGCGCGAGCGCGAGGCGGGCAAGGGGCGGATTACTCCACTCCTATTGCGGATGCGGGATACGCGAGTGACGAAAAGGTGTCAAGGCAAAAGGATGGAAAAGCTTGAGATTTCGGCTTGCCAACCTGTCATATGCTCGTTATGAGAACGCCCGCGCCGAACAAGCGCCGACCTGACCGCGGAGAGGTGGCAGAGTGGTCGAATGCACCGCACTCGAAATGCGGCATACCTGCAAGGGTATCGTGGGTTCAAATCCCACCCTCTCCGCCATGGTCCCGCGATTGCGTTCAGGAAACACAGTAACGGCACTTTCCGGAAGCAGGGCCAGCGCGGCAGACAACAGGTCGAGCAGTTGGAGCACGGTTTTCGCCGCAGAATCGCGTCGCCGCCGTCTGGCAGCATTCAGGCGAATCCAATCTGCACAGGTTCGCCGTCGCTTTCTCTGCTTGAGTTCCCTGTCCATGCGCGACCTCCTCAATCCTTTCGGAAAGGATGAGGCAGCAGGAGGACCGGCGCAAATGTGAAAAGGAAGTCTCGTCCTTCCCACTCAAGGATTCGATATTGAATTTAAATGGGTAGAACCCGTCAGGGCCGAATACCCCGACGGCATGCACTGGCGTACGAATTTGAGCAAGCACCGATTTTCGAGAGAACCCCGTCCAAATGAGGGGGAAACTACGAAGCCACTGAAACCAGGCCGTTAAGAAATCGGTCATACTTTCAATCCGACGAACAGCGAGAGGGTATGATGAGTCCAGCATCGAAACTGCAGTATGGCGAACGCTTCGGCGATGACGTCAAGAAAATCGTGCGCTCGGCGCTCTCCATTGCCTCGGTCTCGTCCGAAGCTGAGGTTGCCTCGGCCCGCTATGCGCGATGGTTCCGGGGAGAGACTGGCGAGACCGAGCCTATGGCAACATCGGCCAAGAAGTTCCACCGGATCACGACGGACATGGCTGCGGCCGAAGTCATCGCAGCGACAAAAGAAAACCTGTCCATTCTCGGTGGCGATGCAAGCGATCTGTTCACCTCGAAGCTACCTACGGGGCACCGAATGCGGAAAGCCATCCGCCCAACCATCCTGCCGAACGCGCCGCATCTGGGAGCCTGTAAGTTCGGGGAGATTGTGACTGGTCGCAGCCAGGATGTCTTCGCAGTAACGCAGTTATTTATCGCGAACTTCGATGGCGACATCGACACCACCGCCGGAAGCGCAAACCTCTACAAGCCCCGAAGCCAGGATTTCGACCAGATGTTCTTCGGCCTTCACCTAATATTGGGCCGCGATGGGAATCTGCTTGGCTTCAATCCAACGCTTGGTAACAAAGGCGTGTCTTTCAAGACGAAAGACATCACCGCCGCGCTCTACAATGTTGCATCGGTAAGCACTGGCCTGTCCATGGAAGACCTCCAGGCGCGGGCAGCGGTTAACCGGCGGTAGCCAGATAGACTAGTTGCTCTCCTTCTCCCTACGGCCGACCTGGGTGGCGACGAGCTTTGCCACCAGATGGACGAGGTTCTTCGCCTCAAATCGGTTTTTCAGCTTGTCTATTCGGTGCTCGATCGTTCTTGGCGATAGGTGCAGAACCTCGGCGATTTCTTTCGTGGTCTGCCCTTCGATAAGAAGCTGGATGATATTGTCGTCCGTGATGTCGGTCTTTGCCTCCCGTGTAGGTGAGACGAAGAATCGCCCTTCGACGAGGCTGATGCACCAGGCGGGTTTTCCATTGCCTTTCTGCGGCAGGATAAGGCGTTCGTAGCCTATCCGGACACCGAGAAGTCTGGTCCTGACAAGCTCGAGTGTCGGGTGTCCCACTTCTATGGCACGCGAATAGGCGGGAATAATCGCGTCGTCGACAAAGCTTCGATCGAGATCACGTAGGGCGGCATCAGGAAACTGTTGCTTCATCTGGTTCAGCAGGTGGCTCTTGAAGCCGAAGTCCTTCACCCGGAGAAACCGCCAGTCATAGGGATTGTCGGCGACCGTCGTGACGACGGAGAGCGCCATTTTGATGGTCAACCTTTTGATGATCTCGGCATACAGGCTCTCCGGGTTTGTCATCTCGTCGGATCGTAGCCACACATCGATGAGGTCTTGGGCAATCGTATTGAATGAACTCATATTTTTCGGCAGGAGCAGGAGAAATTTCCATTTGTTTCAACTGCATATACATCGAGTATTTGTTATCAAATGATTGCCAGAACGCGAACATTGGCCAATCCTCTCGTTTTCATGGTGATGATTGCCCCGGCACACGACATCCACCATTGCTAGCTGCTGCGCAGCATTCGAATTTCCTTTGGAGTTCATGGCTCTGTGGAGTGGAAATTTATTGCTATCCATTATTCACCACGATCAAAAACAAGTTTTGCATTGGGACTCTTGTCGCTGTACCCGACGACATTGCATCCATCGCGGACTGGGGCCTTGCCCTGCAATGTCAGTTGCAGTGAGCCGTTGTCGTATCCGCTGACGAGGTACGGCGCCGGATCGCAGCCCTTCTTGAATGTGTATGCGACGCCAGAAATCCACTCGTTCGGAACACTCCAGCCACGGAAAACGACGGTCTCGGCCTTGATGGACCCGGCGATTGAAGCCTTGGGTTGCGAATAGACGATGATGTGCTGCTTCTGATGATGGAACATCAGGGATCCGTTGTGGCCCATGAACTCACCGTAGCGATCCTCAGTCGCGAATGTCCGCTGAACGGGGATATCATTGTAAGGCCATCCGACCGGACACAGCTTGAGCCACATAGCTCCGAATTCGCGGCCACGATCTGCATTTGACATTCCGACGCGTTTACCTGTCTCGGTATCTTTCATGCTGATGTAGCCGTAGAAGTCCTTGCTTTCGGTTTCGGGGCCCTCAAAACGGTAGTGCTTGCCCTCCGTCCATAGGTCACCCGTTTCGCAGTCTGCGCGGGCTTCATACACCTTTCGGTCGACCTCTCGCGACGCAGCACATGAGGTATCTCCCGGATGCCAGTTACCACACCAACTCTGAATGGATTCAGGTGTGATCTTCGCCTTCATCGTCGAGTTTTTGCCGCCGTAGTCAGAGAATTCGAATATTGTCGGAGCGACCGCTTTGGAATTCCATGGAAACTCGTCACCGACGGGCGGCGACGGCATTGAAGGAATGGTAGAGGCAAGAAGAACAAGAGAAGATAAAAACGACATAAAACACCCGGCGCAATCAGTTATTCATTCAGCACAAACGCCTCGCCCTCACGCTGGCGAAGCGCGATCCCCTGGGGGCTACCACGCGGCAAAATCGTCGAAAAACGCCTGGAGTTGCCGATTTGCCTTGGGCCACACGGCGATGACATAGGGCAGGAGAACCAGGTACTGAAACGCGAGGACAAAAAGCCCAGACAAAAGGACGCTGCCGATCAGCGCCAGCAAGACACTTCCAGACAGGCCGTAAAGTGAAACCGCCAGCAATGCGAGGACAATCAGAAATGACTTGTTGTTGAGGAATACCGACGGTTTGAATACGCCAAGGCGAGCACATGTATGCTGCAAGCCATTGCGGTCCTGTGTGAACGATTGGCCTATATTATGGTTTTGAGCCGCGGCCGTGTATCCGTCTCCGCCTACCCTATACAGACTGATGATGCTCATCATATCGTTTTCACCGACGCTGACGGCAAACGGCAGCTGGAAGAGCCTTTCTTTCCCGTCCTCAAACCTTAGCCGGACTTCGCTCGTTTCCCATTGTTCGTTTCGAACCGTAGAATGTACGTGATTATCAACGTTAGCCATGTAGTTGTTGTGATGAGTTGTATAGATTTGATTGTGCTGCTTTATCCTTGAGCCGACAACTCTTCCGGAGATACGCTCTGCATCGAGTTCCACGCCGTTGATGAAAACACGCTTGCTCTCCTCGCGAGGAAGGACAACATCATCACGATGGTTGGAAGTATACTGTGGATTCTGAATTTCAGGCACGAAAACTGCGGAAAGTGACATAGCTACCCCTCTATCGTTGATAATTTTAAACGCTAGAAAACAAAGACTGTTCAGCTAAGAAACTAAGTCAGCCACAAACGTTAGTTTTTTGAAAAAGGGCGAGGGGGAAAACCCCACATCGGTACGAAATTGCACCAAAGAGAGGCGTAGCGTTAAAGAACTATGCCGTCGCTCCAAAAAATGACAGCTTCTGAATCAAAAGCGGAGGTATCGTGTTCCTGAGCCACGGCCACAAACGCAAGGTGGAAAAAAGAGACATTCCACGGCAGCGTCCCGGGAGAGGTATGGAATGCGACTTCGGGGGCAGTCAGTCCCGCGCCCCGCCCTGGGCGGCGTTTCGCTGACGCTCCTATGGCTGCACCGGAACCGATCGCCGCATGCTCGAATGCCCTCCATCCCGTCAATGGCGGCTTTTAGGTCCTGCGATGGCGGCAAGATGTAGGCGTCAAGGTGCTGGTAGGTTTCATCCTCATGCGGGACAACAGAGACGAGAGTATCGCCATACAGCTCCCTGAGCCAGTTCACCGTCAGTTCCTCCCGGCGATCGACTTCGGGCCGCTTCCGAGGATCGACATGGACTTCTTTGACTGTGTGGGGGTGGCTCGCGACGACGTTCAGGAGATTGTGTTGATCGACGCGAATCTTGCGATGCCGCCTTTCACGGCTTCCCAGGGTAAGCTTTCGAGGAACTGATTCAGCGTCATCGATCGAGTCAGAAGCTCGGATCCATTTTGTCATTTATTGCGGTTGATCAGCTTGTTTTGCGAACTATCATCAGGATCAGAGGGCGGCGGCGCGACCGCCGAATCGCTGCCCCCCATCTTCAGTTCATCACCAGCCCTATATTGTAATTGCTCCCACATCCGAGGTTTTCCATGCGCATCGCCGTCGGTGGCATCCATATTGAATGCAGCACTCACAATCCCGTTCTGAACGAGGAGAGTGATTTTCGCGTGTTGCGCGGGGAGGGGCTGCTGGAATCGCCCTACTTTGCCTTCCTCAGAGACTACGACGCGGAATTCATGCCGACGATCCATGCCCGCGCCATTGCCGGCGGGCCGGTTTCGCGTGCCACCTATGAGGCGTTCAAGAGCGAATTCCTCGAGCGGCTAAAACCGCTGCTGCCGCTCGACGGCCTGTATCTTGCCATGCACGGTGCCATGTATGTGGACGGCATGGAGGATGCCGAGGGCGACTGGATTAGTGCCGCCCGCGCGCTGGTCGGCGAGGATTGTACGGTTTCGGCGAGCTATGACCTGCATGGCAACGTCACCCAACGCATCATTGATGCACTCGATGTCTATTCGACCTATCGGACGGCGCCGCATATCGATGTCGAGGAGACGATGCGCCGCTCGGTCGCCATGCTGGTAAAGAGCCTGAAAACAGGCGTGAAGCCGGTTGTTCTCTGGGCGCCGATCCCGGTCGTGCTGCCGGGCGAACGCACCAGCACCGTCGATGAGCCGGCTAAGAGCCTCTATGCCATGCTGCCCGAAATCGATGCGATCGACGGCGTCTGGGATGCGTCGCTGATGGTCGGCTACGTCTGGGCCGACGAACCGCGCGCCACGGCTGCGGCCATCATGACCGGCACCGATCGGGCCGTGCTCGAGCGTGAGGCCAAACGCCTTGCCCAGGCCTATTGGGATTCGCGCGAGGACTTCGTCTTCGGTTGCGAGACCGGCTCCGTCGAAGAATGCGTCGCCAGAGCCATCGCCAGCCCGACGGCTCCTGTCGTGCTCGCCGAATCCGGTGATAACCCGACCGGCGGCGGCGTCGGAGATCGGGCCGACATCTTGGCGGAGCTGATTTCCAGGAACGCCAGCGGCGTCGTCTTTGCCGGTATCGCCGACCGCGAAGCGACCGAGGCCTGTTACGCTGCGGGCGTGGGTCGCGAGCTCGAACTCAGCGTCGGCGCTTCGCTCGACACCAAGGGCAGCAGGCCGGTCATTGCCCGTTTCACAGTCAAGTTCCTGCACGAAACGTCCGACCCTTCAGACCGCCAGGCGGTGGTTTCGACCGGCGGCATCGATCTGGCGCTTTCGGCCAAACGGCGGCCCTATCACAATATCGCCGACTTCACCCGGCTCGGGCTCGACCCGCATGCGGCCCGGATCATCGTCGTCAAATCGGGCTATCTCTCGCCGGAACTGGCGCCGATCGCTAATCCTAACCTCATGGCACTGTCGGAGGGCGTCGTCGATCAGTTCGTCGAGCGCCTGCCGCGGCTGCGCAAACAGCATCCGACCTATCCTTTCGACAAGGATTTTGCCTTCGAGCCGCAGGTCTTCCTCTCCGCGCGATCGCCACAGGCTTAAGATTTCACCGACGCCAGCGAGAGATGATTTCCCAAAAGAATGTTCGGCACGACTCCGCGACCCTCACGCGACTTGCGAATGGGTTTTTGCGATCGGTCGATAAGCGGCCGCCCTGCAGGGTGCCGCGAGGCAACAAGTATTGCCGGAGATGCGCTGTGCCGCCGCGGCGCATCGCGCCCTTTTGCTGCACTGCTTATATGACTTATGCTAGATATTATTTCACCGATAATTGTTAACGACCAATACCCGCCGTTTGTGTTCTCTTATCCTTGCGAATCAAAAAGGTTTGATTTGCCCGGGGGACGGCCCCCATGTTCCACCATGGGGCGATGCAACAGTTGGGTAGGAGCCTATGCTGCAACGGATTGAAGATATTGATGCAGCCCTAATCGACAGGTTGCAGCATTCGGCATTCAAGTACTTCCTGAAATATTCCAATCCCGAGAATGGCCTGGTGGCGGATACCTCGATCGGCGGCGTGCCGGCGAGCATCGCGGCCGTTGGCTTTGCGCTTTCCTCCTATCCCGTTGCTGTCGAACGTTGCTGGATCACCCGCAAGGAAGCGGCAGAACGCACGGTCAATACGCTGCGTTTCTTTGCCGAGGCGCGCCAGGGCGAGGAACGTCATGCGACCGGCCACCGCGGCTTCTTCTACCATTTCCTGCACATGGACACCGGCAACCGCGCCTGGAACAGCGAACTTTCGACCATCGACACCGCGCTGCTCGTTGCCGGTATCCTGACATCAGCGCAATATTTCGATCGCCAGGACGAGACCGAGACTGAAATCCGTGAGCTCGCGACCTTCATCTACGAACGCGTCGACTGGCGCTGGGCGCTGAACAAGGGCGACACCATTTCCATGGGTTGGAAGCCTTCATCGGGTTTTCTGCGCTGGCGTTATCACGGCTTCGACGAGGCGATCATCCTCTATGCCCTGGCGCTGGCATCGCCGACGCATCCCATCCCGCAGTCGTGCTACGACGCCTTCACGGTGAGCTATTCCTGGATGATGCACGGCGAACAGCCCTATCTCTATGCCGGCCCGCTGTTCATCCATCTCTTCTCGCATGCCTGGATCGATTTCCGCGGCATTCGGGACAAGCCGATGGCGGAGCGCAACTGGGATTATTTCCGCAACACCCAGGTCGTCATCAACGTCCAGCGGGATTATGCCGAGCGCAATCCCGGCCAGTTTGTCGGCTATAACAGGAATATCTGGGGCTTCTCCGCCTGCGATGGCCCGCCGCCGACCCGGCGCATGCGCGGCGGCCGACAGCCGAAGGTTCTGGGTTACGCCGCCCGCGGCGCCCCGCTTGGCCCCGATGACGGGACGATCGCGCCCTGGGCGGCCCTCGCCTGCCTGCCCTACGACCGGCAGGCCGCCCTCGACGGCACCAAGGCACTTTTGACCAGCTATCCGAACCTGCTCTTGGAAGGCGGTTTTCCCGGCGGCTTCAACCCGACGGTCAAGACCAAGCGGCCGGAAGGCTGGGTCGACGACCGCACCGTCGGCATCGACCAGGGTCTTGTCGTCATGACCATCGAAAACGAGCGCTCCGATTTCATCTGGAAGCTGATGCGGCGATCGCCGACCATCCGCCTCGGCCTCGAGCGCGCCGGCTTTACCGGCGGCTGGCTCGAAGGCATCGAGCCGGAAGAAGTGGTGCGTAAGGTCGGTTGATTTTACCGCTCGAAGACATGCGCCTTGCCTGAGATATCGAGGCGAACGAGATCGCCGCGCGAGGGAAGGGCGACGCTCGAGGTCTTGATCCGGATCGGCGGCAGGGCAACGCCGTCAAGCGAAACCGCAACCGTGCAGACTGCGCCGCCGAATTCCACCTCGACGACACGTCCGCCATGATCGCGATCGCTTTCATCGGCAATGACACGGATTTGTTCGGGCCGCAGCATGATCTCCGCCTTGCCCTGCCGGCTGCCATCGACGGCGACGCGGCCGAGGGCGCAGTCGGCTAGCCCGTTCCGGATGATCGCCGGAAGCAGCACGGCATCGCCGAGGAACAGTGCCGTCTCGCGATCCCTGGGATGCAGATACAATGATTGCGGCGATCCGGCCTGGATCAGCCGCCCTTCCCTTAGGACCGCCACCTGATCGGCAAAGCTCAGCGCCTCTTCTTGATCGTGCGTCACCAAAACGGCGGTAATGCCGGCTGCCTGCAGCACGCGCGCCACCACCTTGCGCATGTTTTCACGCAAGCCGGTGTCGAGCGCCGAGAACGGCTCGTCGAGCAGCATCAGCCGCGGCTTGCGGCCGAGCGCGCGGGCAAGTGCGACGCGCTGCTGCTGGCCGCCGGAAAGCTGGTGCGGGCGCCGCGCCAGCATGCCGCGATCGAGCTCGACCATATCGAGCAGATCGGCGATGCGCTTCTCACGATCCATAGCCCCTTTTTCGAAACCGAAGCCGATGTTCTCGGCGACACTCAGATGCGGGAACAGCGCTCCGTCCTGCGAGACGATGCCGATGCCGCGCTTATGGGCCGGCACCGCGGCCGAACCGTCCGCCAGCACGTCGCCATCCAGGGTCACCCTGCCGGCGTCGGCCTGCTCGAAGCCGGCAATGATGCGCAGCAGCGTCGTTTTGCCCGAACCGGATGGCCCGACGACGGCGGTGCGGCTGCCCGCCTGCACTTCGAGCGAAATATCCTTCAACGCCTGGACCGGGCCGTAACGCTTGCTGATGTTCTCGATCGTAAGCAGCGTCATTGGCCGGCGGTCCGTTTCGATTGCGTATAGAGCGTCAGGGTGAGCGGCAGCGACAGCACGATCATCATGAAGGCGTAGGGGGCGGCCGAGACATAATCGATTTCGCTGGTCAGCGACCAGAATTTCGTTGCCAGCGTATCGACGCCATTGGGCGAAAGCATCAGCGTCGCCGTGAGTTCATTGGTGATGCCGAGTGCGGCGAGTGCCACGCTGGCGGCGGCTCCGGGCGCTGCGAGCCGCATGGTGATCTGCCGTACCGCCTGGCCGGGGGTGCGGCCGAGGCCCATGGCGGCGCGCTCCAGTTCCACCGGCGCCTGGGCAATGCTGGTGCGCAGTCCGACCATGGCGCGCGGCAGAAAAAGCATCACATAGGCGACGAGCAGGGTTGCGAAGGTCTGATAGAGCGGCAGCATCAGGCGCACGGTTATCGTCACCAGCGCCAGCGCCACGACGACACCCGGCAGCGAGCCGACATAATAGTGGCAGGCTTCGAGCAGGCGCTGCAAGCGGCCGGGTGCACGCACGGACAGCCACGCCATCGGTGCGGCGGCAATCGTCGCCAGCACGCCGCCGGCAAGGGCGAGCACGATCGTCTGCACGAAGGCGCTGGCGACCTCGATACGCCAGATCTCGCTGCCGCCGAGATAGAGCCAGCGCCCAAGTGTCACCAGCGGCACGCCAAGCGTCAACACCGCCAGCACGATGGGCAGCGAGAGGGCCGGCACCATGAACCAGCCGAGGCGCCGACGATCGGCCGGACGCGGCGAGCCGGCGCCGACGCGGGCATAACGTTCGTTGCCGCGCAGCAGCACTTCGAGGCCAAGCAGGAAAAGACAGCAGGCGACGAGCACGCCGCCGAGCATGTTGGAGGCCGGACTGTTGTAGGAAGACTGGAACTGGTCGACGATCGCCGTCGCGAAGGTGTCGAAGCGGATCATGACGAACAGGCCATACTCCGAAAGCAGGTGCAGCGCGATCAGCAGCGAGCCGCCGCAGATGGCAAATTTCAGCTGCGGCAGCACGGCGCGGAAGAAGACACGCCAGGGATTGAGGCCGAGCGAGGCGGCGGCATCCTCGATGGCCGGATCGAGACGGCGCAAGGCTGCGGCGACCGGCAGATAGAGGAAAGGGTAATAGGCGACCACCGAAACGAAGACGCCGCTCTGCAGGCCGCGCATGCCGGGAATGAGGCTGACCCAGGCATAGCTGTGGACGAAGGCCGGCACGGCGAGCGGCGCGATCGCCAGCCAGGCCCAAAGCCTGGCGAAAGGAACATTCGTGCGCTCGGTCAGCCAGGCAAGCGTCACGGCCAGCGCGATAGACAGGGGAATGGTGATCGATTCCAGGAGAACCGTGTTGATGAGGAGGTCGCCGACACGCGACCGGAAGACGAGCGCCTTCACGGTTTCCCAGCCGACATCGTAGGTGATCCAGCCGATAAAGCCGAGCGGCACGAGACTGAATAGCGCGACCAGGGTGGCGAGGAGCACGACCGACGCGTGCGGCATGCTCCCGCGCGGCAAAACCATTCGCATGGTCCCCGGTGCGGCCGGCGCCTCGGTACCGGATGCGAGCAATCTGTTGTCCTGCAGCAAGGCCGATGCCTTCACACGCTGAAAAAGGAAGGCAACCGCCTTTGGAGGACGGTTGCCGGATTTCGTCATGGCCTAAGGTTTTCTTGAGCCAAAAGCAATAGTTTTGGCTGCTGCAAGCCTGCGGCAGAAGCGTCAGATAAGGCCGGCGGCCGTCATCAGCTCCACGACCTTCTTGCTGTCCAGCGTCGAAGCCTCGACCATCGGAGCATCCAGATCGGCGAGCGGCGTGAGCTTGTCGTTGGAGGCCGCATCCTTGCCGACGGCATATTCATAAGACGTGCCATCCTTGAGAACCGCCTGCCCGGCTTTGCCGGTGATGAACTTCAGGAAAGCCTGGGCTTCCTTCATGTGCTGGGTGGACTTGAGGATGCCGCCGCCCGAAACACTGACGAAAGCGCCCGGATCCTGGTTTTTGAAGTAGTGCAGGCCGACATTCTTGCTGTTCTCGCCTGTCTTGGCCTGGTCGCCGAACCAGTAGTAGTGATAGATGATCGCACCTTCGACTTCGCCTGCATTGACCGCCTTCATGGCGACGCTGTTGCCCTTGTAGGGCGTAGCATTGTCCTTGAGGCCTTTCAGCCATGCCTTGGTGGCGTCTTCCCCCTTGAGTTGCAGCAGCGAAGCGACGATCGCCTGGAAATCGGCGCCGGCGGGCGCCGCACCCCAGCGGCCCTTCCAGGCCGGATCGGCGAGGTCGAGCATCGACTTCGGCAGCTTGTCCTCGGTAAGCTTCGTCTTGTCATAGGCGAAAACCGTCGTGCGGGCGGCAATGCCTGTCCACATGCCATCGGCCGGGCGATACTGATCGGGAACCTGATCCAGTGTTTCCTTATCGACCGGCGCGAACAGGCCTGCGCCGTCGACCAGCGTCATCGCCGGCGAATTTTCCGTCAGGAAGATATCGGCCGGAGAGGCGTCGCCTTCCTGGATGATCTGGTTGGCGAACTGCATGTCACTGCCCTGGCGCATGGTGACCTTGATGCCGGTCTCCTTGGTAAAGGCATCGATCCATTCGCGGCCCAGGCTTTCGTGCTGAGCATTGTAGACGACGATGCCTTCATCCTGCGCATTGGCGCTGCCGGCGAGCGCCGTGGCGGAGAGAAGCGAAGCGGCAAGCGCCAGCACGTGGGAAAAACGGTTAAGAGCAATAGTCAAGATAGCCTCCATGGCAATGTCACCCTGGCTTCCCGAGGGTGGTAAGAGGCGTATATTTTTCTTGACTAGCCATTTCAAGTTTGGTCGCCTCGAAACAAGCATCACAATATCTTGTTACGAGCGTGCATGAATTTCACGGCAGTCGAAAGAGGCGACGCCGCGTGAGCATCGCCTCTCTCGCAACTGCACTTATTCGACGTCGAACTTGACGCCCTGCGCGAGCGGCAGCGTGCTGCCGTAGTTGATCGTATTGGTCGCGCGGCGCATATAGGCCTTCCAGGCATCGGAGCCGGACTCGCGCCCGCCGCCGGTCTCCTTCTCGCCGCCGAAGGCGCCGCCGATCTCGGCGCCCGAAGGGCCAAGATTGACGTTGGCGATACCGCAATCCGAGCCGCGCGCCGAGACGAAGGTTTCGGCCTCGCGCATGTCGTTGGTAAAGATCGACGACGACAGCCCCTGCGGCACGGCATTGTGCAGGGCCAGGACCGCGTCGAAATCGCTGTATTTCATCACGTAAAGAATGGGCGCGAAGGTCTCGTGCTCGACGGGTCCAGTCTGATCGGGCATTTCGACCAGCGCGGGGCGAACGTAGAAGGCATCGGCCGAACCGTTGTCGATGCGTTGGCCGCCGGTCACCTTGCCGCCGGCCGAAGCCGCTTCGCCAAGCGCTGCCTGCATCTTCTCAAAGGCCTGGCCGTCGATCAGCGGTCCCACAAGCGTGCCGGTTTCGAGCGGATTGCCGATGGTGACGGAGCCGTAAGCCTTCTGCAGGCGCGGCACCAGCTGGTCGTAGACGCTTTCATGCACGAAGAGACGGCGCAGCGTCGTGCAGCGCTGACCGGCCGTGCCCATGGCGGAGAAGGCGACGCCGCGCAGCGTCAGGTCGAGATCGGCGCTCGGGCAGACGATCGCCGCATTGTTGCCGCCGAGTTCGAGGATCGCGCGGGCAAAGCGCTGCGACAGGCGCGGGCCGACGGCGCGGCCCATGGCGGTCGAGCCGGTGGCGGACACGAGCGGGATTTTCGGGTGGTCGACCAGCACCTCGCCGACCTCACGGCCGCCGATGATCAAGGTCGACAGATTGGCCGGCGCCGTGCCGCCTTCGGCGACGAAGCGCTTCAGCGCCTTTTCGAACAGCGCCTGCACGGCCAGCGCGGTCAACGGCGTCTTTTCCGAAGGTTTCCAGACGGTGGAATTGCCACAGACCATCGCAAGTGCCGCATTCCACGACCAGACGGCGACGGGGAAGTTGAAGGCGGAGATGATGCCGACCACGCCGAGCGGATGCCAGCTTTCCATCATCCGGTGCTCGGGGCGCTCGGTGGCGATCGTCAGGCCGTAAAGCTGGCGGGACAGGCCGACGGCGAAATCGCAGATATCGATCATCTCCTGCACTTCGCCCAGACCTTCCGAGGTGATCTTGCCGACCTCGATCGAGACCAGACGGCCGAGCGCGGTCTTGGCGGCACGCAGCTCCTCACCGAGGAGGCGGACCAGCTCGCCGCGCTTCGGCGCCGGAACGGAACGCCATTCGAGGAAAGCCTTGTGCGCCTCTTCGATCGCCGCCTTCGTCTCGGAAACGGTGTGCTCTCTGAGTTTGCCGATTTCCTTGCCCGTCACCGGCGAGGTGACGGAAAGGGTGCCGCCATGATAGCGGCCGGCGTCGACGCCGAGTTCGGCGAGCAGCTTGGCGGTTTCGGTGGCGAGATCGAGGACGGCGATGTTCATTGTCGTGGTTCCAATCTTGTTATTCCAGAAGCGAGTTTCGCTTCCGAGAAGCGCTTGTCGGTTCTCAGAAGCGGGCATCGGCGAAATGGGCGACTTGAGCGCCGGCTTCGTACCATAGTTCCTTGAGGACCCGGAAGCTCGGTTCGGTGGGCGAGGTCAGTGGCAGCGGCAGATCGGCTTCCGAAAGCCGGCCGAGAATATGCTCGGCCAGTGTCCGGCCGAAAACCGTGCCGGGGGCAATGCCGCGGCCATTATAACCGGAAAAGCCGATGACGCCGGGGGCGAATTTATGAAAGCGCGGCAGCGCATTGTCGGTCATGCCGATCTGGCCGTACCATTCGCATTCGAATTCGACATCGCCGATCATGGGGAAGAGCCGCTTCAGGGCGCGCTTGGCCCAGCCTTTGTGCACGGCAAGCCCGGTATTGCGCAGCGCCCCGACACTGCCGAAGACGAGACGCCCGGCCTGGTCCATGCGGAAGGAGGACAGAATGTCCTTGGTGTCCCACGCGCCTTCCCGTCCCGGCAGGATCGATTGGCGGAGATTGTGGCCGAGCGGCACGGTGGCGAAGTTGAAATAGGGCAGATAGACCTGTTCGTTGCGCACCTGCTCGAAGGGGCCGGTGCTATAGGCATCGGTCGCGACGATGATCCAGTCCGCGCTGACCTCGCCGCCTTTCGTCTTCACGGTCCAGCGGCTGCCGCTGCGCTCCGTTGCGATGACGGGGCTCGACGTATGGATGACGACGCCCGCCTTGACGGCGGCATGGGCAAGGCCGCGCGCATAGGCCAGCGGCTGCAGCGTTCCGGCGCGCATGTCGAGCAGTGAACCGGTATAGGCGTCGCTGCCGATGCGTCTGGCTGTCTCCGCCGCGTCGAGCAGCGTCACGGGTGCGCCGCGCGCCGACCATTGCGCCGCGCGTTCCTCGATCTCCTTCAGCCCCTCCGCCCCGACCGCGCAGTGCAGCGTGCCGTTGCGTTCGAGTTCGCAGGCAATCCCGTGCCTGTCGATCAGCTCCATGACCAGATTCGGCGCATTGCCGAGCAGCTCGAGCAGGCGTTCGCCATGCAGCGGACCGAGCACGCCGGGCAGATCGTCGGGCATCACCCACATGCCGGCATTGATCAGGCCGACATTGCGACCCGCGCCGCCGAAACCGATTTCCTTTGCCTCCAGCAACACCACCTTTGAGCCGGCTTCGGCAAGATGCAGGGCGGAGGAGAGGCCGGTGTAGCCGCCACCGACGATGACGACGTCGGCCGATACCGAGCCTGCGAGAGGCGAGGTAACAGGCGGTTCGGCTGCGGTCTTTTCCCAGAGGCCGTGGGAGCGCGGATCATTCAGCATGGTTCAGTCCGATCGGAACGAAATCGCGGTAGTTTAACCCATATGATGAAGCGTTGAAGCGCGCATTTCACGCCACGGTCTTCGGCTGCAGGCCGGCAAGGCCGAGCGCTTCCATCGCTGCATCCAGCGATGCCGCCTGGCGTTCGGCATAAAGCGCCAGCTCGTCCTGAACGGTGGCGCCGAGTGCGGCCTCGAAGGCGTCGCGGTTCGAGCGCGTGGCGTAATTCTGCTGCTGATCGGTACCGAGATTCGACTGGAAGATGCCGGCCGCGCTTACGGGCAGGAAGTCTTCGTAGACGATCGGCGAGAAGGCAAGGTAACCCTTGGCGATCAGCGCTTCAGGATCGCCAGCCAGCGAGCCCTTAACTGCGGCGGCAATGCCTGCTGGCGTGGCGGAATAACGGAAGAAGGCCAGGTCTTGCCTGCGCAACTCGTCCCAGCTGTCCGGCAGCGCCTTGAAACGATCGGCGAGTTCCTGATCGTAAGCGCCGGCCTTGGCGCCGCCGGCGCCGACCTGCACCTCGCCGCGAACCGAGGCGAGCAGCCGGTCGTAGAGCGCCCGGCCCTTGGCCGTCAGCGCCACGCCGCGCTGTTCGATCTCGCCGAAACGGGCGGTATGCGTCCCTTGAACGGCTTCCGCGTCACCGGCAAAGACGATCGCCTCCTCCAGCGCCTTGAAGCTCGTCTGCCGCAGCAGGATATCGCAATGACGGCGCGGCGGCCCTTCGATGACGGCCTTCGGCGTGATGCCGCGTTCCGGCATGCGGGCCTGGACCGCGTCGATATCGAGCGTGCGCGGCGTCAGGTGATTGATATGCGGCCCTTTGAAGCTGACGACGTCGGCGATCAGCCGATGGGCGTCGTGCAGGCGCTTGTAGGTTTCGGCGCTGACCGTCGCCTCGCCGTGCCAGCGGAAGGTTTCAAGCGCCTCGGCGACGAATTCCGCCGCTTCCGCTTCCGTCAGACCGCCATTCTGCTCGTGACGCTCGATCAGTGCGACGGCGCGCGGCGTATAGATGCGCCGCTTTGCCAAAATGGCGTCGGCTTCGCTGCGCAGTCCTTCGTCCTCAATCAGTTCCAGGCGCAGCAGCGAGGTGAAGACGCGGAACGGATTGACGTTGAGCGCGGCCTCGTCGATCGGCCGGAAGCAGGTGGAATGAACCGGCACGCCTGCAACCGAAAGATCGTAATAGCCGACTGCCTGCATGCCCATGACGGCAAACAGCCGGCGGATGGTGAAAAGCTCGTCCGCCGTGCCGAGGCGGATGGCGCCGTGGCGCTCGACATCGATGCGTTCGAGCTCGCCGGCCCGGGATAGGCGCTCGCGCAGTTCCGGATCGCGTTCGAGGCGGCCGGCATTCACATCGGCGACCAGTTCGATCAGCGTGCCGTATTGCGGCACCTCCGCCCGGTACATCTGCGACATCGCCTCGGTGAAAAGCGAACGGATGCGGTCAGTGGAAACGAAGGCTTGCGGCATCTGGAAAACTCCGGCTCATTCCGTTTTTGCAGGATGAAACTCTTTACAACCGCTGCGAAGCCGGAAATATCGCTATTTCGGAAATAGCTCATTCTGAAACGGAATGAACATGCTTGGCTCAAGACGGTTTCTGCCGTCGATTTCACATCTCGCCGCCTTCGAGGCGGTTGCCCGCACCGGCAGTGTGACGGCCGCCGCGCGCGAGCTCGACCTGACGCAGAGCGCCGTCAGCCGCCAGGTGAGCGCGCTGGAGGAGCAGCTTGGCGTCGAGCTCTTCCTGCGCGAACGCCAGACCATGCGGCTGACGCTTGCCGGCGACAGTTATGCCCGCGAAATCCGCGAAGCGCTGCGGCGCATCTCCAGCGCCTCCTTGAACCTGCGCGCCAATCCGCATGGCGGCACGCTCAATCTCGCCATCCTGCCGACCTTCGGCACGCGTTGGCTGGCTCCGCGGCTCGGGCGCTTCCTCGCCGCCAATCCCGGCGTAACCATCAATCTGGTGACCCGGCTTTCACCCTTCGATTTCCGCCTCGATTCGATCGATGCCGCGATCCATTTCGGCCATCCGCACTGGCCCGGCGCCGAGCTCGCCTTTTTGATGTCGGAGCGCACGGTGCCGGCCTGCAGCCCAGACTTTCTGAATCAGCACCGGATTTCGGAACCGCAGGATCTGCTCGCCGTTCCGCTCCTGCATCTGACGACGCGCCCGGATGCCTGGGAGCAGTGGTTCGCCGGCAACGGCGTGTCCTTCGAAAGCGTGCATGGCATGCTCTTCGACCAGTTCGCCACTGCCGCACAGGCGGCGATCGCCGGTCTCGGCGTCGCCCTCTTGCCGACATTCCTGATGCAGGAGGAGCTCAGGCGCGGCGATCTTGTCGCCGCCGTCGACCGGGAGATGGAGAGCCGTGAGCGCTATTATCTTGCCTTTCCGCGCGAGCGCGCCGACTATGCGCCGCTCGCCGCCTTTCGCGACTGGATCGTCGCGGAAGCCGCCGCCAATCCGGCTGCGTGAGGAACGGCTTGCATCGGCATGGCGCTTTCGACCATTATATCAGCCAAACAATCTCTGCAGGAAATCCCATGAAGCCGATCTTCGTCCAGCTCCAATGCGCCCCCGGCAAGACCTATGATGTCGCCGACGCCATCTACCAGACCGAACTGGTCTCGGAGCTCTATTCCACCAGCGGCGACTACGACCTGCTGTTGAAGGTCTATATCGAGGAAGGCCAGGATATCGGCAAGTTCATCAACGACAACATCGCCAATATTCCCGGCATCGTCCGCTCGCTGACGACGCTGACCTTCAAAGCCTTCTGAGCTCCGTCAGACGCGGTTAACCTTTTTACCGAAGAATCGCCGTTCGGCATGCCGCTTAAATCGCTACTTAACGCCTGAGATAGCTCGTCGTTGCTATAAGAGTCCCGCGTCCGTTTGATGCGGCGCTCGCAGCGATAGGTGGAAAATGGCGATCGTCGAGGCAGATAGGGTGCGCGAGAAGCCGACGTTGGAATCGGCCCCGCTGATCGTCCATGTCGTGCGTCAATTCCTGCCCAATCGCGGCGGCCTGGAAGACGTGGTCGCCAATCTCGCCCGCCAGACGGTGCGGCGCGGTTATCGCGTTCGCGTCGTCACGCTGAACTCGCTGTTCACCGCGCCTGAGGAAAAGCTGCCGGCCCGCGAAGATATCGACGGCATCGAAGTGGTGCGCATTCCCTGGTCCGGCAGCAGCCGTTATCCGCTGGCGCCCAAGGTTTTCGGCCATCTCGCCGATGCCGATCTCATCCATGTCCATGCCATTGATTTCTTCTTCGACGCGCTCGCCTGGGGCAGGCTGCTGCATCGCAAGCCGATGCTCGTCACCACCCATGGCGGCTTCTTCCACACACGAAAATACGCGGCGATCAAGAAGATCTGGTTTCGTACCCTGACCCGTGTTTCGGCGATGGCCTACCGCCGGCTCGTCTGCTGCAGCGCCTCCGATCTCAAGCAATTCTCCGAAATCGCACCCGACAGCCTGCTTATCGAAAATGGCGCCGATATCGGCAAATTCGCCGACACCGCGTCGCGTCGGGCAAAGCGCCGCATCGTCACCATCGGCCGGTTCTCGGTGAACAAGCGGTTGGAGCATTTGCTCGATGCAATGGCCGTGCTGAAAACCCGTGACCCGGATTGGCATCTCGACATCGTCGGGGCCGAATCCGACTTGAACCGGGCCGATGTCGAAGCCGCGATCGAAGGCCGGGACCTTTCCGGCCGCGTCACCCTGCACGTTTCGCCCGACAATGACGCCATTCGGCGCGTCATTGCCGAGGCCTCGCTGTTTGCCTCTGCCTCGGAATATGAAGGCTTCGGCCTAGTGGCACTGGAGGCGATGAGCGCCGGCCTTCTGCCGGTGCTGAATGCCAACGATGCCTTCACAACGCTTGCCGACCGGCATCCCGTCATCAGGCTTGCCGATTTCACCAATCCCGAGGCCGCCGCGACCGTGATCGAAGCGGCCTATGAAGGCCTTTCACGTCAACCGGACGTCGTTCGTTCCGGGCTCCTCGACGCCGCGCGCGGCTATTCCTGGGATATTGTCGCCGGACGTTATGTCGATCTTTATCGATCGCTGAACGTCGCCGCGGCCGACCGGGTCTGATCCTGCCAGCCTGAAATTCCGTCACGCTTTGGCGAGACGGATAATCTCATCGAGCACGAACCTGCGTGATTGCGGCGGCGTCAGATTGTGATCGGCGTCCGGCAGCATCAGCAGCCGCACGTTCGGATAGCGGGAAAGCTTGGCGCCGCGCGGTCCAAAGTGGAAATAGACGTGATCGAGGCCGACATCACCTTCGCTGTAGATCAGCGTCAACGGCACCTTACGCTTACCGAACTCAGCGAAGGAATGCCGGACTTCGCGGGCGATGTGGCGCCGGTCGGGGAGCAGTTCGAGCAGCGGCGCGATCCATGGGGACAGACGACGACCGGCAGCGATGACCATGTTCTGCAGCGCAGAGACGACGTCCACCTGGCCGCGCAGCAGCCGCTTTAGCGTATCGAGCCGCGCCAGGCGCTGGCCGTAATCATCAAGGCTGCGGGGAACGGAGACAACATGTTCCTTACGCACAGGTATCTCAGGATCCCAGTAATAAACGAAGGGATTGATCGACACGACGGCCTTCAGCCGCTCGTCGGCAACGCCGGCGCGGAAGGCGACATAGCCGCCACTGCATCGGCCGGCCACCATGAACGGGCCGGCGGCTATGCCTTCGAGCAGATCGAGCGCGGCGACCGCATCGGCGGTCTGCGTATCGGAATAGAGCACCTGCTCCGGTGCATCGGGCCGTGGCGGACTGTCGCCGACATTGGCGGAATCGAAGCGCAGCGAAACCACGCCCTGGCGCGCAAGCTCGCGCGCCATATCAACCGTCGTCCGCCCCCAGCCGGCATGCCGGTCATAGGCCGTCGACAGGAAGAGCACGGCACTGCCCTTGATCTCGCCGGGCGGCCGGCTGACGACGCCGACCAGGTGATCATGGCTTCCGAAACGGACCGGCATTTCGACAAAACCATCGCCGGCCAGCGGCGGGTTCTCGATTTCTACCGGCGAAGGGGCGGCGGACGTCTCCACCGTGGCGCCCTCCAGCCAGGTCGTCAGCAGCGCGACCACAGCCATCGGCGTCTTGGCGAAGAGCGGATTGGTGACGAGTTCGTCATAGCCTTCGAAAACCGTCTGCTCGACATCGGCGCCGAGCGCCTTCAACGCATCGGCAAAGCCGGTATCGTCGGCCTTGGCGGGACGTTCGAGGATCAGATAGCGGGACGCCGCCAACCCCTGTGGCGAGGCGATGTTGAGCTTGGCGAGCTCGCCGGCGATCTCCTCGGGCATGACCAGCCCGGCGATTTGCACCTTGGCGGTCTGGACATGCTCCTTGCCGAGGCCGAGATCGGCATCGATGATCTTCGACCACATGGTGAGTTCGCGCAGATAGGCCCGGCCGCTCAGCACCGGCGCCAGCATGACGAGGCTGTCGACGCCGTCGATCGAAGAGCCGATGCGTTGGGCAAGCGTTGCGCCGAGGCCCTGTCCGATCAAGACGATACGGTCGCAGCCGGTGAGCGATTTCAGCTTGGCCGCGGCCGCCCGGATCGAAATTTCCCAGGTTTCCAGTCTTGCCGGCAATGCGCCGAAATCCAGCGCATCGCCGGTGCCGCGATAATCAAAGCGCAGGCTCGGCACGCCGATATCGGAGAAATGCTCGGCGGCGACGCGGAAGAATTTGCGGCTGCACATCTCCTCGAACCCCCAGGGGCTGACGAAGAGGACGGCGGCCGAACGTTTCTTCGCCACGGGATTCTCAGGCATGAACAGCCCGATCGTGCCGTCGAAGACGACAGGCAGGGCAGCGCTGCGTCCGGCACCCTCGGCCGGTTCGAGCGAGAATTCGCCGGGCGCGACCTTGGCGCGATCGGGATCGCCGGGAAGCCGCGGCGCGATGAAATTGATCGCGTGTCCCACAGGCCGCTTGAGCAACGACGGCATCTTATCCAGAATGGCGCGCATGACGTCGACATCTTCGGCCGGCACGGCGCGCAGCACGCGGAGTGCGGCGAAATAGCAGAATGTGCCGGCAAGGATTGCAGCAACGAGGCCGGCCGGACCCTGTATGAATTCCAGCGCCGAAATCGCCCCGCAGGCACAAAGCACGGCAGCGAGCGTCACCTTCGTCAGGCTCGTGTAAAGGCCCGAAAGCTGAGATCCGAATCCTGTCTGTCTGATCATCATCACCGACATTGCAACGAAGACGAGGATGCGCACGAGCGCGGCACCCTCGGCGGCGAGCCTAGGTATGATCAGTAAACAACCGACTACCATCAGAAGGCCACCTATCACACTGATGTTCAGGCGGGAGCGGGCCCTGTCCATCGACAGGAGGTAGAGGCTGAGGATCTGCATGAAGGTATAGGCGGGCGCCACCAGCGCCAGCAGCGCCACCACCGTGCCGCTGCGGCGGAACGCTTCGCCGAACACGACGAACACCAGTTCGCTGGAGATCGCCGCAAGCCCGAGGCTCATCGGCAATACGATATAGGCCATGCTGCGGGTGACGGCGGCGAAGACTTCGACCGGCAAGGTCGAATCGTCGCTGTTATGCCGCCGCTCGGAATAGTAGGGCAGCAGGCTGCCGGTCATCTGGATCGGCAGTTGCAGCGCGATATTAGCGATCGACAGGCCGACGGCGTAGTAACCGACCATCTCCACCGACCAGAACTGCTGCAGGAAGAGCAGCTCGAGCCGGTTGAGGAAGATGGAATCGATGATGAACTGGATCGACAGGATGACGGAGGACGAGGCGAGATACTTCAGCGAGACCCCGCACCAGTCGCGCCGCGCAAGCAGGATCGGCAGTGTGGCGAAAAACAGCACGAGCTGGCCGAGCGCATAACCGACGAGAACCCCCTCGACGCCATAGAAAACGGCGCCGGCGGCAACGCCGGCAAGCTGCACGATCGAGACGCCGACGGTCAGCTTGAAGAAGGCGCCAAGCTTCTTTTCGCCGATCAGGTAGAATTTGACGAAGGATCCGATCGCCTGGACGAAGAACAGCGCGCCGGTGACCAGAGCGACGGACGGCGCGGTCTCGGCCCAGTGCATCTCCTCGGAGGTCAGAAAGAACAGGGCGTAGAGCGCCAGCAGCGCGACAGTCGAAAACATCATGAAGCTGACGAGGATGGCGGCAAATCCTCGCCGGCGGCGCTCATCGTAACCTTCCGCCGAAAGCTGCGGCATGGTCTTCAGGAGCGTGATGCTGGAGCCGAGCTCCGCGATCGAGGCGCCTGTCATCACCAGCCACAGCGAGAAGGCGACGATGCCGTTTGCCTCCGGCCCAAGCAGACGCGCCGTGATGATCGAGGAGACGAAGCCCGTCAGCAACAGCAGCATGCCTGCCGCCGCATTCATCACCGAATTTGCGATAATACCCTTCGACATCCGTCCATCCGCCAGGCTCGGCCTAAGGCCTGATACCCACCATTTCTAATGCGAAAATGTTAAAATAAAGCGGGAGTGACACTAGCTGGCCTGCATCGCCGCCAGCGTCTGAAGCGCCTTCTCGTAGCTGTTTTCCGCGAGGTAACGCAGCAGGAACTCCCGCGCCTTCTCGGCCTTCTCGCGTGCACGCTCGGGTGCGCGGAAGATGTCTTGCAGGTGCGCGGCCGCCGCATCAGGAGAGGGATCCGCCCAGACCGCGCCCGCGAGCCCGGCAAATTCGGGATGGGTGTCGACCACCGGAATGAGGGCTGAGTCGACCAGCCATGTATTGTCCGGATCGCAGAAATCCGCCGTGGCCGACCAGGCGGTTGAGATAACCGGGGTACGCTGCATGATCGCCTCGGCGACCGTCAGCCCGAAACCCTCGGAACGATGCAGCGAAAGATAGGCGTCTGAACAGCGGATGAGACCGTTGATTTCGGCGTTCGACAGCCTGTCGGTGACGATCCTGATCCGGCTGTCGCCCTCAACCGAGGCAACCAGCTCGCGCAGGCCTTCGTCCTTGTTCACATCGCCGCTGGCCTTCATCAGCAGAAAGGCACTTGGGGCTTCGGTGGCAAATATCCTGAAAGCCTTGATCACGGCCTGCGGATTCTTCCGGTTGATCGACGAGCCGGCACTGAAGATGAAGCTGACGAGAAAGGCGTCCTTCTCGATGCCGAACTTCTCCCGCATGCCTTCGGTCGCCGGCGCCTCGGTGACGGGATGCGGAACGACGATGACCGGCGCCTTGGTCAGCGGGGCGATTGCCCGCCGGGTGAATTCCGACGGCACGAAGACGGCGTTCATATAATGCATCGCATTGCGCCACTCCGCCGGCACGACTTCGAGCTCCCAAGCGAAATTGCCGATGTTGAAGGCGCGGGTGAAATTCGCGACGCCCTTCTTCAAAATGGCGCGCGGCAGCATCGGCGGATTGAGATGCCAGATCCGGCTCCCCGGCGGCTCAGTGGAGAGACCTGCCGGCATCCAGCCGGCAAAGGACTTCTCGTCTGGATGGGTGCTGACGTCGGAAAGCGAAATCGCCCGCCCCGCTTCCGACAGAGCACCGGCGCAGAGCCTTGCCGATTCGCCGACGCCGACGGCCATCGAGAGATAGCCGACGACTTCCACCGGCTTGCGCGGATTGAAGGCAAGACGCGAGCGCGGGATCAGCCGCTGCAGGAGATGGGCACGCAGAAAGCGGTATATCGTTCTCAAACCACGGATCTTTCTCAATGCGTCGGTATTTATTCTTGGCGGAAGCATCAGCCCTGGAGCATGACGCGATGTGAGCTGCCCAGACTTCTGATCTCGCCCGCAGGCGGAAGATCGTTCTCGGTGCCGGAGCGGGCGTGGAGTTTCACGCGACGCATCGCGCCGGGGGCGAGATGGAACCAGTCGTCGTCGGCCCGATAGCCTTCGACGTCGATATGCACTGACTGCGCCAGCCGGTCGGTGCGAAGATCGACGAACCAGTCGTCACCGTCTCTGACGAGCGATGCTTCGATGCCCGCGTCGCGTAGCGCGTTGCGCCGTCCGCAAGGAAAATGGAAGCTTTCGGCCAGAACCACGGCGTCCGACAACGAGCGCAGTCGCGCGACGCTAACATCATGGGCCGGCGGGCCGAACCGGAAAGCATAGGTCGTATCGAAGAAGGCGCCGAACAACGCGGTAGATGCAAACCGCTCTACACTCCTTGCCGCCAGCTTGAAGGCCATGTTGCCGCTGACGACCTGCTGCTTGCCGTCGCGCAGACAGAAGACCTCGAGCTCCACGTCGAGGTCGGCATCCGTCTCGTTGACGACATGCACATCGAGTCCGTTGGTTCCCTCGTCGGTGAAGATTGCCTGGACCGGCCGGAACGCACGGCGCATCGCATACCAGACCGGCTTCGGTTCACCGGTGGAATCGATCACGCCCCAGCCGGGGCCGGGCATGAGGTCCTGCAGCGTCCAGACAAGCGCGCCATTGCAGGCGGAACCCTCGCGCCGCCATTCGGCGAAGGTTTCCTCGATCACTTCGCCGGTGACGGCGCGGGAGAGATCGAGATAGCGTTCCTGATCTTCGCGGCGCAACTGGGCCGGATCGAGACCGTAGAGAAGCTCCAGATAATGATCGCGAACGTCTTCGAAATCCCAAGATGCGCTACGGTCGCGCGGTACACGCGCCTTCCAGAGCGGGCTGTGGACGGCCGGCACATCGAGATGACGTCGCAGCGTCCGTTGCTGCGGCACATGCGCGAAGGCCAGGCTTTCCGAGGCAAACCGCACATCGGCGCGGCGCGCATCTGCAATCGGCCGCATATAGGCGCCGACGTCGTAATAATGGGCGATGCCTGAATTGGGAGAGAACGGCATCGCGCCGCCATAGGGCGAATTCGGAACATAGGGCACATCGGGACGCATGCGGGCAACGATGGCCGGGATGATTTCGTCGGTGACCGGTCCGCTCCAGAATTCCGTCGGCAGGCCGAGCATCGCCGCTTGCTGGTGGATCTCGCTGCCACCACAGAGCACCGCGAGCGAAGGCGAGGCCTGGACGCCGTGCAGGAATTCCTCGACCTCAGCATGTACATGGCCGAGAAAAGTCTTGTCGTTGCGCGGATAGTCGAAATTGGCGAACATGAAGTCCTGCCAGACCAGCAGGCCGAGCTCGTCGCAAAGCGCAAAGAAATCCGGCGTCTCGTAGGCCATGGTGCCGCCGATACGGATCATGTTCATGCCGGCGTCAGTGGCAAGACGCAGGAACGGCTCGTAGTCCGCCCGTCCGCCCGGCAAGCGCGCGACATCCGCCGTCGTCCACACCGCGCCGCGGCAAAAGACGCGCTCGCCATTGACGAGAATCGCGAAGTCATCGCCGTCATCGCCGCGCTCGACCTCGATACGCCGGAAGCCGGTGCTGCCGAGCAAATACTCGGCGCCATCGGAAACCAGCGTCAGTTTGTAGAGACGTGGAGCGCCATGCGTGTGCGGCCACCAGGGTTCGATGTCGGCAAGCTTGAGGATAGCCGAGTAATGATTCTCGCCGACCTTTTCGAACGGCTGCTCCATTCCGCCGCAACGGAGCAGCATCGAAGGGTTGTCGGCACTACTGTGCAGGGAAACGCTGAGCCGGCCGACGCCGCTCTCGTCCAATACGGTGCGGATCGAGACATTGTCGATCGAGACGGGATCGCGCCGCACCAGCGAAATCGGCCGCCACGGGCCGACCGCGTGGATATCGGGGCACCAGCCCGGCATATGCCCGAGCAACGTCGTGCGGAAATTTTTCAAGCCCGCCGGCGTGATCATCTGCGGCCGCCAGCGCGCGCGCGGACCGGGCTCCGACAGACGCGGTCCGAGCGCCCGGAAACAGAGCGCCAGCTCGTCGCCGCCCGAAAGCGTCACCGGAATTTCGTGCGCCGTAAACATGCTTTCGGAAAACAGGATTTCCTGGCCGTTCAGGAACACATGGCAAAGCGTCGCAAGCCCCGCGAAACGCAAGATCGCTTCGCCGGGCTCAGCATCGAAGAGCCGGCAGAGATACCAGGCGTCTTTCGTGTTCAGCGGTTCCGGATTTTCCCGGTCGAAAAGCCCGGCCCTTTCGAGTGCCGCGGCGACTGTTCCGGGAACGGGTGCTGGAATGAACTGCGCAGAGAGCGGAATGTCGTGCGGCACCGCACAGGCATCCGGTTCCGTCAGGACCAGGTTCCAGCCTTCGGAAAGCACGCTTTCCTCGGCTCCGATGCTTGCCAAACGCCCCCGCATGGTCTGATCTCCGGCCTCAGATTCGCTCTGCAAGCGATGCCATCATCAAATCCCATGCATCGGCGGCCGGATCAAGGGCTGCCTGCAGCGGCTCGAACCTCCTGCGGGCGACGGCGCGGGCGAGTTGGAACTGCACCGATTTCGCTGCGTCCGAAATGCGCCTGGCATGCTCGGCGGCGGCGGCGAATTCATCCGGGGAGAGCCAGGCCAAGTGATCGGCCGCAAGCTCGAAATTGGCGCCGACCTGGCGAAGCGTATTGAAGGCATATTTGTGAAAAAAGCCGAACGGCCGCTCAGCCACCGCTTCCACCTGTTGCGGAAAGACGCTTGCAAAGGCGCGGATCGGATTTTCGCTGGGTCGCCTGTTGAAATGAGCCCCGAACAGCCGCCGCGCGGTCGCGCGCAGATGCACTTCATCGGCGGGCTTTTCCGGGAATCGTGCAAATTCCGTGTAAGGCAGGAATGGCGGGTCGTTTTCCGTCAGCTGCAGCTGGAACAGCCCGTCGAAATCTTCGCCTTCAAGGCGGAAATAGCCGGCATTGTGGAAATAATCGACGCGCTTGGCCGCAACGTCCAGCCGGTTGATCGCCACCGTCGTTTTACCGTGCTCCTGCCGGTAGGCGGTGCCGCGCGTATCCGGCATATAGAAGGAATCCATCTCGATCAGGCAGAGCCGGCCCCGCGCGATCTGCACTTCGACATGGCGTTCGACACGGTCGTAAATGGCAAGCTCGGTGGCGCGGATTCCGTAGAGCGCTTCGAGATCTTCGAGCGGCACCTTGAAGAAGGTGAACTGGTCGCCCTCGAAATCCTGGATCAGGGTGAAACCGAGCATCGCCTCGGGCGCAACGCCCGACGTCGCCAGCACCTCGATCCAGAGATCGACATAACAATTGGTTTCCGGCCAGGCGCGCTCGCTGGAATGCAGCGCATGCGCCCGGTAGGTTTCCGGGTCGATCCCCGAAAATACCGATGTCATCGCTCCCATCAGCCCCACAGCGTTTTCCGGACGCTGGCCGGCCATTGCTTCACGTCAAGCCCGTGATGGTGGAACAGCGCAAGCGCGATGCGCTCCAGCCCGAAGCCGACACAGGCCGTGTGCGCGACACTCCCGTCCTCGAGGTTGAGGCCCCATTTCGTGCCGAAGGCGTCCTGATGATAGTTGAAGCTCATGCAGGCGGTGGGATTGGCGGACGAGGTGATCGGGATCAGCAGTTCGAACTTCAGGTTCTGGTCGCGTTGATTGTTGGCGAGCATCTTGCCGGCGCGGCCGAAGAACGGATCGTTGGCGATGTCGATCGTCACCTCGAGGCCGACGGCTTTCATCATCTCGACGCCGCGATCCATCCAGCGTTGGCGGAAATCGGTGACATGCTCTTCGGTGCCCATGCAGACATATTCGCGCATCCGGAACAGCTGCTGGCGGGCCGGGTCTTTCGACGGCTCGTGGCGGAAGCAATAGGATTGCAGGTCGAAGAGGCCGCCGGTCTTCGGCAGATTGCCGCGCTTGGCGACCGTCGGATAGAGTGGATAGCAGGCAGCCGGCGTCAACACGATATCGGTCGCTTCCTGTCCCTTGGTCCAGTCCTCGCCGACTTCCATGCATTGCAACAGGCTCACATGGTCGAGTTCGCTGCCGCAGAAGCTGTGCACCGTGCCGGCCAGCTGCGGGAAGCTCTTCATGTAGCCGCTCTTTTCGAAAAAGGCGCGGTTCATGCCGGGCGGAAAACGCATGGCCTCCGCACCGTCGCCGCCGCCGACCTTGTCGATGAGGCGCTCAAACGCGGCGATCACCTCTTCGAACTGGCCGCTGCGGCCATAGAGCCCGTCGATACCCGTATCGATCAGCAGGCCGGATTCGAAAAGCCGGTCGAGAAACGAGGTCTGCATATCCATGACTGTTACCCCAGTAGGCTAGTGTCCTGCTTGTGGACAAGAAGCATGCTCGACGTATTGCCGAGGATGCGGTCGTTCGAGATCATCAGCTGTGCGGAATGGGCGTCGCGCAGATGGCGTCCCAGGCTGAAGGGCGTGCCGTTCTTGTAGCCCATGATGCCGCAGATCAGCATGGCGTGGTTGACGATCTCCAGGATCGTCTCGGACGAGGCGATCTTGACGTTGTTCATCGCCACGGCAAAGCCCATCGACGACAGCCTGTCGGGATCGGCCTTGGCATGTTCATAGGCCTTGAGGCCGGCAACCACGTTGGATTTCACCATCTGCAGCAGGTTCGACACCTCGGCCAGGCGCAGCGCACCCGGCGGCTGGGCATCCGGCGCCTTGCGGGCAGCGGCGCGCACGAAGGCCTGGGCGCGAGCGACGGCGTCGACCGCAATGCCGTACCAGACACCGCTCCAAAGCAGATGCGAGGAGGCGAGCATGGACTGCGCCGCGATTTCGGCAAAAGGCTTCGGCAGGATCTGCTCTGCCGGCGCTTGTCCCTTGAACAGGAAGCCGTCGGAGCAGGTGCCGCGCATGCCGAGCGTGTTCCAGACGTGCGTTTTCTCGAGCGTGTACTGGTCCTTGAGGAAGGCCGTCAGCACCTGATCGGAGGAAGCCGCCTGGACATGCGCACGCGAGGTGATGAGAATGGCGTCGGCATGCGAGCCGTAGGAAATGACGGTGGCATCCTTTTCGAGGCGGCAGCTATCGCCATCGACCTCAACTGCGCAAATACTGTTGCGCAGGTTTCCGCCGATCCCACCCTCGGTGGTGGCGGAGGCGATCAGCAGCTGCTCGGCAGCAATGCGGCGCATGAAATGGCAATGCCATTGGCTGTCGGCGCCGTGTTCGACAAGGCTCGACAGCTTGATGTGGTGCATGGCAAAGACCATGGCGCTCGCCGCGCAGGCCTGGCCGAGCATCGAGCACAATTCGGCGATCTCGGTGATCGAGGCCGATTCACCGCCGAGATGGTGCGGCACCTGGATGCCGAGCAGCCTCTCGGCCTTCATGGCATCCACGGCTTCCTGTGGGAAACGGCCCTCGGCGTCGACGGCATCGGCATGTTTGGCCGCGATTTCGGCGACACGAGCCACCTTAGCGGCAAGACCGTCCTGCATGATCTTGACGGGGAAGTTCATCAGGCGACCTTCCGGCCATCCTGGATGAGATCGACGGTTTTGGCGATCGCCGAGATGCTCGCGAAGGATTTGCGGTTCAGCAGATTGTCGGGAAATTCGATGTCGAACGCCTCTTCAATGCCGAGCATCAGCTGCACCGAAGCGAAGGACGTCAGACCTGCTGCATAAAGATCGGCATCGTCGGCGATCTGGTCGATCGACGTCGGAAGCTTGCCGAATTTGGCTACGAGGTCGCGGATTGTCTTATTCATCCCATCACTCCAAGATTCTCATGATCCCGAACCGGCGTTCATCGCCTTGTCATGAGCGTTCTTTTAGTGCGGAAAACAGAACATTCCGCTAATTTGTTGGGTTAAATATGATTAGCACTCACAGTTAGGATTTTAGCAATCGGCCCGGCTGGAGTAAAAATACCAATTCTTGATCAATAGTTTAATAGAGTTTCGGCAACGAGACTTGCGACGCTCTTCGACGCGACGAGTACAGAAATGACACGCAAAGCGCCATTTTGCGTCAACCGACGGGGGGATAGGAATGCTCGCCGCCGCGATAGTCCGAGACGGAGTAACAGCCGTCACCTGTTGCCCGGATAGCGCTTTCGCTGATGACGGCCTTGCCGTGGCCGCCGGGGATATCGAGGATATAGGCCGGCTGACAAAGCCCGGAAATCCGTCCGCGCAGCGCCGCGACGATCCGCTGCCCCTCCTCGATCGTCAATCTGAAATGGCCAGTGCCGGGCGCGAGATCCGGATGATGCAAATAATAGGGTTTGACGCGGATCTCGACGAAGGCCTTCATCAGATCGGCAAGCACGTCGGGATCGTCATTGACGCCCTTCAACAGCACCGACTGGCTGACCATGGCGATGCCGGCGTCGACCATGCGGGCGCAAGCCGCGCGCGCTTCGCTTGTCAGTTCCCGCGGATGGTTGGCGTGCAGCGCCACATAGACCGTCTTGCCGCTCGCCTTCAGCGCAGCGATCAGCGCCGCATCGATCTTTTCGGGATCGACGACCGGAACGCGGGTGTGGAAGCGTACGATTTTGACATGCGCGATTGCCGCCAGCGCCTCCATGATGTCGCGGAGCCGGCGTGCGGAAAGCACCAGCGGATCGCCGCCGGTTAGGATGACCTCCCAGATCTCCTGGTGGCCGGCTATGTAATCGAAGGCTTTCTGCATCGCCGCCGGATCGAGCGTACCGAGACCCTGAGGTCCGACCATTTCGCGGCGGAAGCAGAAGCGGCAATAGACCGGGCAGATATGCACGGCCTTGAGCAATACACGGTCGGGATAGCGGTGGACGATGCCTTCGACGGGGCTATGGGCATGGTCGCCGATCGGATCGGCGCGTTCCTCGGGCGCGACCGTCAGTTCGGCTGCGTCAGGCACGAATTGTCGCGCGATCGGATCATCAGGATCGGCGCGATCGATCAGCCTGGTTACAACGGGTGTCAGGGCGATCGCATAACGCGCGGCCACTTCGTCGAGCATTGCGCGATCGGCGGGCGAGGCCAGCCCTGCCTGTAGAAGATCATCGAGGCTCTTGAGCGGTTTGACGGCGTTCATCGCCCATACTCCGCAACCGGCGCCCAGAGCACCTGATCGATGCGCGAAGCCCCCGTCGCCAGCATGACCAGCCGGTCGAAACCGAGCGCAATGCCGCTTGCCTCGGGCATTGACGAAAGTGCCGCGAGGAAATCCTCGTCGATCGGGTAGGTCTCACCATAGACCCGCATCTTCTCGGCCATCTCGATCTCGAACCGCCGCTTCTGTTCGGCGGCGTTGGTGAGCTCGCCGAAGCCGTTGGCGAGCTCGACGCCGCAGGCATAGAGCTCGAAACGCTCGGCAACCCGCGGATCGCGGGCTGATGGGCGGGCAAGGGCCGCCTCCGAGACCGGATATTCGTCGAGAATGGTGATGCGGCCGAAGCCGAGATGCGGCTCGATCTTTTCGACCAGCACCCGGCTGAAGAGATCGGCCCAGCCGTCATCTTCGGCCACACGCATGCCGGCGCGCCTGAGCTCGGCGGCCAGATGTTCGCGATCGGTCGAACCGTCGGCGGCGACGGAGGCGAGAAGATCGATGCCGGCGTGGCGCTCGAACGCTTCGGCGACGCTCACCCGTTCCGGCCCGGCGAAAGGATCGCTCTCACGGCCGCGATAGCCAAGCCTGTCGGTCTTCGCCGTCTCGGCCGCAAGCGCCAGAATGCGCACGCAATCCATCATCAGGCTCTCGTAGCTTTCGCCGGCCCGATACCATTCGAGCATGGTGAATTCCGGGTGATGCAGCGGCCCGCGCTCGCGGTTGCGGTAGACATGGGCAAAACACGAAATGCGTTGCTCGCCGGCGGCGAGCAGCTTCTTGCAGGCGAATTCCGGCGAGGTGTGCAGATAAAACGGCGCTCTCTGCCCGTCCGTCGTTACCGCTTCCGTCGCAAAGGCATGCAGGTGCGCCTCGTTGCCCGGCGAGATCTGCAGCACCGCGGTATCCACCTCGATGAAATCCTCGCGCGCGAAAAACCCGCGCAATACAGCCTGGATCGCATTGCGCCCGATGAGGAAGGGGCGGCGATCGGCATGCACGGACGGGGTCCACCAGGGGGACGCTTTGGCCGAAGATTTCATTCCAAGCTTTCTTCGCCGGAGAAGCCGGTATGGGGGTGGCTATTTCCCGGATTTTAGGTTAGTTGCGCCCCCAAAGAAAAACATTTGCGTCTGCAGGGCGTTTCGACAGTCCTCTACGACGCCGAAAGCCGAGTTACAAGGAAGTCTTATGGTCAAGGTCATCGCCTCTTCGGTCCGCAAGGGCAACGTTCTCGATGTCGACGGCAAGCTCTACGTCGTTCTCACCGCCCAGAACTTTCATCCGGGCAAGGGCACGCCGGTCACCCAGGTCGACATGCGCCGCATCGTCGACGGCGTGAAGGTTTCCGAGCGCTGGCGCACCACCGAACAGGTCGAGCGCGCCTTCGTCGAAGACGTCTCCTTCCAGTATCTCTATGAAGACGGCGAAGGTTTCCACTTCATGAACCCGGCGACCTACGACCAGGTCGTGGTCGATGTCGAAACGATGGGCGACCAAAAGGCCTTCCTGCAGGAAGGCATGTCCTGCATCCTGTCGATCCATGAAGGCATTCCGCTGGCGCTGGAACTGCCGCGCCACGTGACCCTCGAAATCACCGAGACCGAACCGGTCGTCAAGGGCCAGACGGCGTCGTCCTCCTACAAGCCGGCCATGCTGTCGAACGGCGTGCGCACCATGGTGCCGCCGCACATCAATGCCGGCACCCGCGTCGTCATCGCGACCGAAGACAATTCCTACGTCGAGCGCGCCAAGGACTAATCCTGGTTGCATCTCGCGCAAAGGGCCGGCTCAGACCGGCCTTTTTTGTATCCGCGATATCAGAGATGCGGATTGCGCGGCCTGTACTTCTTCACCAGCTTCTGATTGATCTCGGCCGCCCCCGGCATGTTGGCGCTGAGATAGACCGGCGCATCGCCGGATTTGGAGAGCTCCGAGGCGACTTCGGCAAAGATCGCATTGATAACAGTCACCCCGACCGCCGTCGACACCGGCCCGACCCGGAGCCCCGTGCCTTCGAGGTCGAGAACGGCATCACCCGGCGGCAGCCCGTTGTCGAGCACGATATCGGCGACTTCTGCGAGCCGGCGGCGGCCATTGGCGATCGCTGCGGAATAGGCGATCGAGGTGATGGCGATCACCTTGGCGCCGATTTCATGCGCATAATCGGCGGCCTCGATCGGCGCGGCGTTCACGCCGGAATTCGAGGCAATGATAATGACGTCGCCCGGCTGCATGCCGTAACGCTCCAACATCGGCCGCACCAGACCTTGGGTACGTTCATAGACCGAGCTGATGACCGCTCCCTCGTGCAGCATGGCCGACCCGACAAGCACCGGTACAGTGAAAGCGAGCCCACCGGCGCGATAGTGCACCTCTTCCGCCAGCATATGTGAATGGCCGGTGCCGAAGACATAGACGCGCTTGTCGCCGCGGGCGGCATCGAGGATGACCGACGCTGCCTGCACCATCGGCTCGGCAAGTACCTGCTTCAGCGTCTCCAGCCGACCGATCAGATTGGAGAAATAGGCATCGGTGATATCAGTCATGCCAAGTCTCCTTGATGTCAGGCCGCTTCGCCGGCAAGCCAGGTGACGGTAACAGTCAGCGCATCGGTGAGATGGACGAGATCGGCGCGCGCGCCCGGCGAGAGATGGCCGCGATCGGCAAGTCTGAGGAAGCGGGCGGGATAGAGGGTCGCCATGCGCAACGCCTCGGCGAGCGTCAGATCGAGATAGGTGACGCCATAACGGATCGTCGAGATCATGTCGACGTCGGAACCGGCGAGCGTGCCATCGGACAGCACCAGCTTCGAGCAGAAGCCGCCCCTTTCACGCCGGACGGTGCGCCCGTTCAGCGTGAATGAATCCTTCTCAGATCCGACGAGCGACATCGCATCGGTGACGAAGAACAGTTTGCCTTCGCCCCGCTTGGCGCGCAAAGCGGTGCGCAAGGCCTTCGGATCGACGTGATGACCGTCGGCAATGATGCCGCACCAAGTGGAGGGATGATCGATCGCCGCGCCGACGAGGCCGGGGGCGCGATGTCCCATCTGGCTCATCGCGTTGAAGAGATGCGTGACGCCGCGCGCTCCGGCATCGAAACGTTCCGCCGCCGCCTCGCTCGAACAATCGGAATGGCCGATGCTGACGGTGACGCCGGCTTCGGCCAGTTCACGCACCTGGGCGACCGTCACCTGTTCGGCGGCAATAGTGACGAGCAGCGTGCCGATCGCCTCACGCGCACGGATGAAGGCCTTGACGTCGCGATCCTCCACCGGCCGCATCAATTCGGCCAGATGCGCGCCCTTGCGCGCCGGCGCCAGATGCGGGCCTTCGAGATGCAAACCGGCGACGCCGCGGTTCCCTCTGACAGCCTCGATCGCGGCCTCGATCGCGGCAATGGAGGCCTCTGCCGTATCCGTGATCAGCGTCGGCAGCAGCGACGTCGTGCCATAGGGCCGATGCCCCTGTGCGATGATCTCCATCGAGGCGACTGATGGTTCGTCGTTCAGCATCCGCCCGCCGCCGCCGTTGACCTGCGCATCGATGAAGCCGGCCGAAAGCACGCCGCCGGCAAGCGTCACCGTCTCGGCGTCCGGCAGATCGTTTCCAGCGGCGATCGCTTCGACCCGGCCGTCGGCAACGATCAGCGCCTTGTCGTCATGAAAGCGCTCGCCGTCGAAGATACGGGCGCCGATGAAGATCTTGCGGGCCATCAGACCGTCTCCGTCACCTTGAGCAGGTTTGCCGGCTTGTCCGGATCGAAGCCCTTGCGGCGTGTTACCGACTCGATCAGCCGGTAATAGACGAGCAGCGACACCAGCGGATCGACGAGACCGTTGCCCGTCGTCGGCACCCGCAGATTGAGGCCAGAGAGCGGCTGCGTGGAGAAACCGACGGTGGTGGCGCCGAGTTTCTGCAGGCGCTCCAGCGCCTGGCCGTTATTGGCGAAGGCCGCGTCGTCGGGCGCAAAGGCGACGATCGGGAAACCCGGCTGCACCAGGCGCATCGGACCGTGCATCAGTTCCGCCAGCGAGAAAGCTTCTGCATGCAGGCCGGCGGTTTCCTTGGCCTTCAAAGCCGCTTCGAGCGCGATCGCGAAGGCCGGGCCGCGGCCGGCCGTATAGAGCGAGGTCGCGTTGAAGAGCACCTCTTCGGCTGCCGCCGTATCGATCCCGGCGGTGGCCGAAAGCGCCTCCGGCAGCTTGACGAGCGCTGTCTGCAGGTCGAACGCGCCGCCGATCGCAGCCGTGACGCCGGCAAGAGCGGCAACGGAAGCGATGAAGGACTTCGTTGCCGCAACGCTCCTTTCGGCGCCGGCATTAAGGCCGAGAACGATATCGGCCTGTTTTGCGAGCGGGCTGTCGGTGACGTTGACGACGGCGATCGTCGTCGCCCCGCCCTTCTTGGCCGCCTCTTGCAGCGCCACGATATCGGGGCTGGCACCCGATTGCGAGACAGTGAAATGCACGCCGCCCTTCAGATGGAGCGCGGCGCCGTAGACGGAAGCGATCGACGGACCGACCGAGGCGACCGGAACGCCGCAGGTGATCTCGAAGAGATATTTGAAGAAGGTGGCGGCGTGATCCGAAGAGCCGCGCGCCGCCGTCGTCACCACGCTCGGGCGGGCGGACGAAAACAGCCGGGCGATCTCGGCAAAGATGGGCTTTTCCTTTTCGAGAAGTGTGGCCACCACCTCCGGCGACTGGCCGGCTTCCTGCAGCATCAGCGACTGGTTCTCACTCATAGGTCATCTCCGATTCTCAATTCGGCAACGAAATCATAGGCATCGCCGCGATAATGCGAGCGGGTGTATTCGACGACGCGCTGGTCTTCCAGGCGCGAGACACGTTCGATCAGAAGCGCCGGCGCGCCAGCCTTGACGTTCAGGATCGCGGCGGAGGACGGGTCGAGGGTGACCGCGGTCAGCCGCTGCAGCGCCCGCACCGGCCTGTGGCCGTTGGCCGCCAGCGCGTCGTAAAGCGATCCTTCGCCGCCGGCATCGTCGCCCAGGAACTTGATCGGCACCACGGCGCGCTCAATCGCCAGCGGCAGGCCGTCGGCTAGACGCAGGCGGTCGAGCCGCAGAACCGGCTCGTCGCCACCGAGGCCGAGCAGGAAGGATTCCTCCGGCGACGGCGTGTTGACCGACCGCGACAAGATTCGTGCGGCCGGCAGCCGCCCGCGCGAGCGCATGTCGGCGGAGAAGGAGGAAAGCCGCCAGAGCGACTGTTCCATGCGCTCCACTCTGCTCGATACGAAAGTACCGCTTCCGTGGCGCGATTCCAGTACGCCCGACGCCATCAGGTCGCGATAGGCGGTGCGCACGGTGACGCGCCCGAGCTTCAAGGCCTCGGCAAGGTCGCGCTCGCCCGGAAGCGCGGTGCCGGGCTTCAGCAGGCCTTCCTGCACAAGGCCGGTCAGGGCCTGCGCCAGCCGCTTGTAGAGCGGCCCGGTCAGGCCCGCGTCACGCAGACCGCGGCTATTCAGTTCCCCTATCAGACTGGTTCTATCCATGGGCAGGCAATAGAACCTATTTAGAACCAATCGGCAAGACGCAATCGGATGCCAATAGAAAAAACCCTCCCCGGCGAGTGTCCGGAGAGGGTTTCATAGCGCTCAAATTTGACAGGCGTTCGTCCGGCGGACGCTCAGCTCTTGGTAAAGATATAATCCGTCTCCTGGCGCAGCACTTCGCCGGGGCGCAGCACCGCATTCGGGAAACCTTGGTGATTGATGGCATCCGGCCAGACCTGCGTTTCCAGGCAGAAGCCGGCGAAGGGGCCGTATTTGCGCCCACCGAGGCCGGGCGCCCCGGTATTCAGCTTGAAACCGGCATAGAACTGCACGCCCGGCTCGGTGCTGCGCACTTCAAGCGACACACCGGAATAAAGGCTGCGGGCGAGCGCGACGCTGCGCTTGGCGGTGCGTTCGGCTGACAGGCAGAAGTTATGGTCGTACAGCACCTGTTCGCTGCCGGCGAAACGCTTCATCGGCGTCATTTCGCGCAGGTCGAATTCCGTGCCGGCAACGGAACGGATCTCGCCGGTCGGCACCTGCCTCTCATCGGTCGGCAGATAATGATCGGCGGCGATCATGATGTCGTGGCCCAGCGCATCCTCGCGGCCGTCGAGATTGAAATAGGCGTGCTGGCAGACATTGGCGAGCGTCGGCTGATCGCTGGTCGATTCGTAGGTCACCGACAGTTCGCCGTTGCCGTGCACCCAGAAGGTTGCCTGGATGGTGCAATTGCCGGGATAGCCGGCGCGGCCATCGGGATCGACGATTTTCAGCACCACGCGGTCGACGGCATGCTCGACGATCGTCCAGTTGCGTTTGGCGATATTGTCGCTGCCACCATGCAGATGCGTGACGCCGTTTTCGTTCGGCTCGAGCTGATAGGCCTTGCCGTCGAGGGTGAATTTGCCGCCGCCGATCCGGTTGGCGCAGCGGCCGGGTGTGGCGCCAAAATAGGCGGAATAGAGCGGATAGCTGTCGAATTCCTCAAACCCGAGCGAGAGCGGCGCGTCATGTCCCTCAAGACGCAGATCCTGGATGACCGCGCCCCAGCTGATGATTTTGGCCGTGAGCCCGCCGCCCTTGATGACCACACGATAGACGGTTTCCCCCGCCTTCGTCTGCCCGAAAACTTCCCGCTCCAACTTCTCCGACATGATCGACATCCGTTCCGTTCTATCCTTGGGGTTCAGGACCGGAACCTGCCCGCATTTGCTTCAATCCGCAACCGGTCGGATCAGAAAGAAATGCCGCGGCATCCGCTCATCCGCTCAGAGATCCATGCCGATCTCTTCGACGTCATAGGGCGTCGTCTGGTAGATTTCGTTGATCCAGTTGCCGAACAGGAGATGGGCGTGGCTGCGCCAGCGGTTCTGCGGCGCAAGCGCCGGGTCGTTATGCGGGAAGTAATTGTGCGGCATCTTGATCGGCACGCCGGCCTCGACATCACGGAAATACTCGTCAGAGAGCGAGGTGGAATCATATTCGACATGATTGAACATGTAGAGCCGCCGGCCCCTTTTCTCATGCACGAGGCAGACGCCCATCTCGCTCGATTCCATCAGGATTTCCAGGCTTTCGGATTTCTCGATGTCGGCGCGCCGCACCTCCGTCCAGCGCGACACCGGCACTTCGAAATTATCGGAAAAGCCGTTGAGATAGATCGAGGAAGGCTTCAGGTTCCGGTGGCGGTAGACACCGAAGGCCTTCTCCTTCAGTTCGTATTTCGGAACGCCGTGGAAATGATAGATCGCCGCCATCGCGCCCCAGCAGACGTTCATCGTCGAATGGACGTTGGTTTCCGTCCAGTCGAGGATCTCCTGCATCTCTTTCCAATAGGTGACGTCCTCATACGGCAGAAGCTCGATCGGCGCCCCGGTGATGATGAAACCGTCGAACTTGCGCTGCTTTACCTCTTCCCAGGTCTGGTAGAAGGCAAGCAGGTGATCTTCGGAGGTGTTCTTCGCCTTGTGCCCGCCGATGCGGATCAGCGACAGCTCCACCTGCAGCGGCGAGGCGCCGACCAGGCGGGCCATCTGCAGTTCGGTCTTGATCTTGTTCGGCATGAGATTGAGCAGCCCGATCTGCAATGGGCGAATATCCTGACGGATCGCCACCGTCTCGGTCATTACCCGTACACCCTCCTGGACGAGGGTTTCGAAAGCGGGCAGCGTATCGGGGATCTTGATGGGCATTGCGGTCACTCGATCAAAATAAAAAACCGGCGGCGACAAAAAATCGCTACCGGTCCGCACGCGGCCCTTTAGCGACTTTTTTAACGTGGCTGCAAGCCGGCCGGCCAAATCACCACGGAATGCCTTAATTAGTCGCTGTTGAGCGACGAATCAACTGCCGAATGCATGCGGCGGCGACTCAGGCAAGCCTCATCACAGTTTAATGACTGATAGAATCTGTTGATAGACCGATAACGCCAGCATGTTAATAATGACAGCATGGGCGGTGTTGGAAAAGCGTGATGGCAGATAAGACCAAGGGGAGGCCGGGGATCCGGAGGCAGGATGGAGTAGGGTATGATTTCAGCCTGACATATCGCCTCGGGGTGATGTTCTCTGCATTCTGGAATTCTGAAGTGCGTGGCAAGGTGCTGTTTCTGGCAACCGTGCTGATCCTTGTCATCCTGGCGACGGCCTATGGCCAAGTCATTCTCAATGAATGGAACGCTCCCTTCTACGATTCGCTCGAGCGCCGCGATCTCGGCGAATTCTTCCATCAGCTTGAAATCTTCGCAATGATCGCCGGCACGCTGCTGCTGCTCAATGTGTTGCAGGCCTGGCTGAACCAGATGACCGCGCTTTATATGCGAGAAGGCCTGTCGCGCGATCTTGTCGACCAGTGGCTGAAGCGCAAGCGGGCGCTGCGGCTCGCCTCCAGCGGTCTGATCGGTGTGAATCCGGATCAGCGTCTGCATGAGGATTCCCGCAACCTTGCCGAAAGCACGACGGGGCTCGTTCTCGGCCTGCTGCAGTCGACCATTCTTCTCGTCAGCTTCATCGGCGTGCTGTGGCAGCTTTCGAGCGGCTTCATCTTCCATATCAGCGGCCACAGCTTCTCCATTCCCGGTTACATGGTCTGGGCGGCGATTTTCTATGCCGCTTCCGCCTCGGTGCTGAGCCAGGTCGTCGGCCGCAAGCTGGTCAAGCTCAATGCCGACCGCTTCTCGAAGGAGGCCGAGCTTCGTTTCACGCTGATGCATGCCAATGAGAACATGCCGGCGATCACCGTTGCCCGCGGCGAGGAGAATGAACGCCGGCGCATCAACACCGACATCAGCTCGGTGCTGAGGGTCGTCAGGCGGCTCGCCATGGCCAATACCAATCTCACCTGGGTTTCGGCCGGCTACGGCTGGCTGGTGATCGTCATCCCGATCATCGTCGCGGCACCCGCCTATTTCTCCGGCGGCCTGACCCTCGGCCAGCTGATGATGTCGGTCGGCGCCTTCAACCAGGTCAATACGGCGCTGCGCTGGTACGTCGCCAATTTCGGCCCGATCGCCGAATGGCGCGCTACACTGATGCGCGTCACCGATTTTCGCCAGGCGCTGCTCGACATGGACGAGGACTACGACCCGAAGGACAGTATTGCCTATGAGAACACCGCGACCGACACACTGACGCTGAAGGATGTGGTGATCAACGCCAAAATCGGCGAAGACATCGAGGAATGCGGCGGTTTTCGCCTGCGCGAAACCGATGTCGTGGTCAAGGCCGGCGAGAAAATCATGATCAACGGCGATCACAGCGTCAACCGCAAGCTGCTGTTTCAGGCCATGGCCGGCCTCTGGCCATGCGGCAGCGGCACGATGGGGCTGCCGCCGGTCGACGACATGCTGTTCGTGCCCCAGATCGCCTATGTTCCGGGCGGCACCCTGCGCGAAGCCCTGGCTTTCCCCGAACGCGCCGATGCCTACGAGAAGGCGGCCGTCGAGGCCGCCCTCGAAAGAGCCGGCCTGCATTCGCTGATCACAAGACTCGATACTCGCGCCCGCTGGGACAAGCTGCTCGACAGCGACGAACAGAAGGCGATCGGCTTCGCCCGCCTGCTGCTCGTGCGCCCGCGCTGGATCGTCTTCGACGAAGTGCTGGAAGGCATGGAGCCGGAGTGGCAGGCAACGATGGCAAAGCTGCTGACCTCCATGCCCGAAACCGGCATGATCTATATCGGACGCTCCGAAGCCTATCTTGAGGCGCTGCAGCCGCGCGTCCTGCATCTGCAGGCGCTGCCTTCAAAATCCGAAGAGCCGCAGCCGAAGGTCGCCCAGACGGGCGCCAGGGCCAGTGCGGGCGCCGCCGCCGTCCCCGCCGACATCCCCTCCCCGGCGCTTTAGGTCGCCCTGGCAGGACCGCTGGTTACACGAGCGATTGAGTTGTGAAAGTCAGCCCTCCAGCTCTTCTCGCAGCATTTCGAGCTGCAGCCACTCCTCTTCCATGGCAGTCAGACCGGCGCGCAGTTTCTCCATCTCGGCCGCAAGCCGGTTGAAGGCAGCCGGATCGCGCGTGAAGAGATTGGGATCGGCCATGACGAGCTCGCGCTTAGCGATCTCGGCTTCCGCTTTCGACATCTCCTTCGGCAGGTTTTCCAGCGCGAATTTCTGCTTGAAGGAGAGCTTGCCCTTCGCGCCTGCGGCGGCAGGCGCCGTCTCCTGCACCTTTGGCTTCTCCGCTGCCTTTTCGGCCTTCTTGCGCTCCTCGAGCGCGCCCTTGCGCTGGGCAAGCATATCCGAATAGCCGCCGGCATATTCGATCCAGCGGCCATCAGGCGCATCCGGCACGGCGGGTGCGATCGTCGAGGTCACGGTGCGGTCGAGGAAATTGCGGTCGTGACTGACGAGAATGACGGTGCCGGGGAAGCCGGCGACGATTTCCTGCAGGAGGTCGAGCGTCTCGATGTCGAGATCGTTTGTGGGTTCGTCGAGGATCAGCAGATTTGCCGGGCGCGACAGTATGCGGGCCAGCATCAGCCGGGCGCGCTCACCGCCAGAGAGACTCCTGATCGGCGTCCGCGCCTGTTCCGGCTGAAACAGGAACTCCTTCATGTAGCCGGTGACGTGCCGCTGCTCGCCGTTGACGATCAGGTTTTCGCCACGCCCATCCGTCAGGTAGTTTGCAAGCGTATCCTCCGGATCGAGATCCTCTCGCTTCTGGTCGAGTGTGGCAATCTCCAGATTGGTGCCGAGCTTTATCGTGCCGCTATCCGGAGAGAGCTGCCCCGTCAGCATTTTCAACAGCGTCGTCTTGCCGGCGCCGTTCGGGCCGACCAAGCCGATGCAATCGCCGCGATGCACGCGGATGGAGAAGGGCGCAACGATGGCGCGCTCGCCGAAACTCTTGGTGATCTTATCGGCCTCGATCACCAGCTTGCCGGATTCCTGCGCGTCTGCAGCCGTCGCCTGCACCGTGCCCTGCGGTCCCTTATGGCCGCGATACTGCGAACGCATCGTCTGCAACTCGCCGAGCCGGCGCATATTGCGCTTGCGCCGCGCCGTCACGCCGTAGCGCAGCCAATGCTCCTCGCGCTCGATCGCCTTGCCGAGCTTGTGCTGCTCCAACTCCTCGGCCTCCAATACCTGGTCGCGCCAGGCCTCGAAATGCGCAAACCCCCTGTCGAGCCGGCGCGAGGTGCCGCGGTCAAGCCAGACGGTCGCGGTCGAAACCTTTTCCAGGAAACGCCGGTCGTGTGAGATCAGCACCAGGGCGCTGCGGCTTTTCTGCAACTCGCCTTCCAGCCATTCGATCGTCGGCAGATCGAGATGGTTGGTCGGCTCGTCGAGAAGGAGAATATCGGGTTCCGGCGCCAGTACGCGCGCCAGGGCTGCCCGGCGCGATTCGCCGCCGGAGAGGGTTTTCGGGTCTTCCTCGCCGGTCAGTCCGAGATGCGACAGCAGATAGGTAACGCGATAAGGGTCGTCACCCGGTCCGAGCCCGGCCTCGGCATAGGCCTGCACCGTCTTGAATTCCGCAAAATCCGGCGCCTGTTCGAGATAACGCACCGTCGAAGAGGGATGGCGGAAGAGCTCGCCGGACTGCGCCTCGACCAGGCCGGCGGCAATCTTCAGGAGCGTCGATTTTCCCGAGCCGTTGCGGCCGACCAGACAGATCTTGTCGCCGGGCTCGACCTGCAGCGAAGCACCCGCCAGAAGCGGCGCGCCACCGAAGCTCAAAAAGATGTCGTCGAGTTTCAGAATGGGAGGGGCCAAAAATCAGACTCCGGAAAGATCATAAGGTCGGGCAAGCACGATCGCCCGGCCGCTGCTGAGCGAAAAACGAACCTTGCCTTCCGCCACGTTGGAAATGGTGCGCGACGAGCCGAAAGGCAGATGGAAATCTGTCAGCGGATAACGCGCATTCTCAATCGAAAGGCCGGTCAGCGGGCCGAATCCGGGCACGGAAAACAGGCTGCCTTTGGGGAGATCGAGTTCGATCGTGCCGGCAATCAGCGGCACCGCCTCCTCCTTGCCCGAGGTCAGCAGCATGTCGAAACCCTCTTCCGCCAGGCTGACGGCCGACAACAGGTGCTGAAGGGCATGATCGGAGCGTTCGCCGCCGAGCGCGCCGGCGAGGATCAGCCGCCGTGCACCGCGGGCGATCGCTTCCGATACCGCGATCTCGCCGTCCGTTGCCGCTTTTGCCGCCGGGTAGGGCTGTCTCGGCACATTGGGAAACGCCCCGTCGAGATCGGCCGGCGTCGAATCGAAATCGCCGACCCAGAGCTCCGGCGTCACGCCGAGTGCGGCCGCGTGCCGCATGCCACCATCGGCTGCGATGAAGCGGCTGCCGCCGATCGCACGGCGCAGACGCTCCGTCAGGCTGAGTTCGCCGCCGAGCAGAATGGTGAAGTTGGATTGGCTCATCGGCATTGCCCTTAGCGCAAACGGGGGGTCGAGGGGAAGGGCCGAAGGATCGGCGGATCACCTCAACCCGGCGTATCCTTGTCACGCGACAGGAAGATCGCCTCGTAGCCGCCGATAAAACGATCGAACAGCGTCGCGAAACGTTCGACATCCTCTTCAGGCCAGTCGGAGACGATCTGAGAGATGATTGCGAATTTCTGCGCACGGATCTCCGCAAGCAGGGCCTCGCCCGCCGTCGTCATGACGACAACGATCCGCCGCGCATCGGCTTGCGACGCCTCGCGGCGCAGCACGTTGCGTCCGACCATGTCGGCGACCACCCTGCTTGCCCGTGAGGGATCGATGCGCAGCATCTCCGCGATCAGGCCGACCGTGACCTCGCCGGCAGGTTGCGCCCTGCGCACAGCATCGAGCACATCGAGATGCGAAAGCTCGAGGCCCGGTGCGGCGCTTTGGATGGCCAACCGGCCGATCAGCCGCCGCCCTGTCAGCAGCCGCATGCGCGCCATGCTCCGGCCGATGAGAGGCACGTTGTCGTCGTCTGGCTCGGCCGGGCTGTTGGACAGGATGCTGCTCAGAGTTTCATTCATGACGACACCATAACAGAGCGGCAGCGGAAACTGAATATGTCGAGGTCAATAATGTGCTATTGACAAATATATGCTAACAGCACATAAAAAGCCGACCAATCGGAACGACGCATCCATGGACATGCAACTCGCGCCTGCGCCGCTGGTGACGGACCCTCGTCGCCGGCTTATCCTCTTCTTCTTCCTGATGACCGCCATGTTCATGGCGACGCTGGATAATCAGATCGTCTCCACGGCGCTGCCGACGATCGTCGGCGAATTCGGCCATCTCGAACGTTTCGGCTGGATCGGCTCGGCCTATCTTCTGGCGCTCAGCGCCGTCATGCCGCTCTATGGCAAGCTCGGCGATCTCTTCGGCCGCAAATATGTAATGATGACGGCGATCGCAATCTTCACCGTCGGCTCGGCGGTCTGCGGCCTCGCCGTCTCGATGGACACGCTGATCGCTGCCCGCGTGCTGCAGGGCCTCGGCGGCGGCGGCATCATGGTATCGATCTTCGCCGTTAACGCCGATCTGTTCGAGCCGCGCGAGCGGGCGCGCTATCAAAGCTATTCCAGCCTCGTGCTGATGGCGTCGGGCGCGATCGGTCCGGTGCTCGGCGGCACGATGAGCGATCTCTTCGGCTGGCGCTCGATCTTCCTCGTCAACGTGCCGATCGGCTTCATCGCGCTGACCGGCTTGGCCTTCATGCTGCCCTACCGCAAACCGCATCGCCGTCCCAAGATCGATTATGCCGGCGCGCTGCTGCTTGCGCTGACGACCACGAGCGTCGTGCTAGCCACCGATAGCAGCGAATTGTTCGGCGCATTGATTTCGCCCGAGAGTATCGGCGTCGTCGCCTTCGGCATCGTTTGCGCCGTCGCCTGGGTTTTGGTCGAACGTCGCGCACCCGAGCCGATCGTGCCGCTGCAGCTCTTCCGCAATTCGACCTTCAGCCTGCTGCTGATCATCTCGATCACGGGCGGCGCCATCGCCATCGGCATGGTCAATTACTTCGCTCTCTTCCTGCAGACGACGACGGGTCTTTCGCCCTCCGCCGCCGGCCTTTTCTTTATCCTCCTCACAGGCGGCCTCGTCTGCGGATCGCTGTCGGCAGGCAGCATCATCTCCAGGACGGGACGTTACAAACCTTTCGCCATCGCAAGTCTCACCTGCAGCGCCGTCGCCTTCGCGCTGATGTCGCAGATCCAGGCCGGAACGCCGATCGCCTTCATCGGCGCGATCATGCTGCTGCACGGAATCGGCATCGGCCTTGCCCAGCAGGTTCCAGTTATCGGCGTGCAGAATGCCGCGCCCGCCCGCGACGTCGGCGCAGCAACCGGTTCGGTGACCCTATCGCGCATGGGTGGCGCTTCGATCGCCATTTCCATCTACGGCGCCGTCATCGCCTCCGGTCTCGGCAAGGCCGGCGTTCCCATTGCCGGTGTTGCCGATATCGAACAGCTGACGCCGAAGATGATGGCCGCTCTTCCCGAAGCGAGCCGCCAGGCTGTCGCCGATCTCTATGCCGCCGCCTTCTCGCCGCTGTTCATGACCTCCTGCGCCATTGCCCTGATCGGCCTTGCCGCCGCCGTGATGCTGAAGCCCGTGCAGCTGCCGCGCGCCGGCGAGATGAAGCAGCCGCAACCTGCCACGGCGGAAGCGGCGGAATAGCCGATCGCAAAATGGAAGTCGCCACATCAGACGATCTCTCCTCAGATCACTATCGATAGTTGCGAGTTTCGCGTGCTGCGGCTGTTTCCGCCGTGATTGCCTCAATCACCCCGTTCTTTTTTCGCGCCGCCGGCATATCTGCGCCTTATGACGGAACTTTCGCCATAATTTCATCCGAGCGAAGGAGGCCTCGACGACTGAGGCATTGCCAAAATGCAACGGCGCCACATTTAAACAGAGTCTCGCTATGCAACCGATGCGGAAATCAGTTACAGCAACGACTTGTATCGGCCTAGCGTGCAGCGCGAGATCAGGGGTGCGCACCTGTTAAGTTCCCCTTGCCAAGGCCGGTCCCGATCTGCGGCAAACCGGCAAAGCAGCGACATGATGCGGAGAACCAGACTGGACAGCTTGACGACGTGGAAATCGCCCGCGCTTTCCAGTGATGCCATCTGCGCGCCGCGCCGTTTCGTGCGTCGCCTGATGCTGCTTTCAGCCATCGCAATGGCGCTGAACGGGTGTCAATCGCTGATCGAACAATCCTATCAGCCGAGCATCTCGCCGTCCTCCAATCCGCAGATCGTTGACGAGGTGCAGAAGAACGACCCGCGTGCGGCGATGGGCGCCCGTGAACATCCGCGCATCGTGGCAAGCTATGGCGGCGAATATAAGGATGCCAAGACCGAGCGTCTCGTCGCCCGGATCGCCGGCGCGCTGACGGCAGTGTCGGAAAATCCGAGCCAGTCCTACCGCATCACCATCCTGAACTCGCCTGCTATCAACGCCTTTGCGCTGCCGGGCGGTTACCTCTACGTCACCCGCGGCCTGCTCGCCCTTGCCAACGATGCTTCCGAGGTCGCCGCCGTGCTGTCGCACGAAATGGGCCACGTGACGGCCAACCACGGCATAGAGCGGCAGAAGCGCGAAGAGGCGGAGGTCATCGCCAGCCGCGTCGTCGCCGAGGTGCTCTCCAGCGATATCGCCGGCAAACAGGCGCTGGCCCGCGGCAAGCTGCGGCTCGCCGCCTTTTCGCGCCAGCAGGAACTGCAGGCCGATGTCATCGGCGTGCGCATGCTCGGCGAAGCAGGCTATGATCCCTATGCCGCCGCCCGCTTCCTCGATTCCATGGCGGCGTACAGCCGCTTCATGTCGGTCGACCCGGAGGCCGACCAGAGCCTCGACTTTCTCTCGAGCCACCCGAATTCCGCCCAGCGTATCGAGCTTGCCCGCACTCATGCGCGGGCCTTCGGCCAGGAGGGTTCCGTTGGCGATAAGGGCCGCGATTATTATCTCGACGGCATAGACGGCCTGCTGTACGGCGACAGCCCGGAAGAAGGCTATGTGCGCGGCCAGACTTTCCTGCATGGCGGCCTCGGCATCCGTTTCGACGTGCCACCTGAATTTCACATCGACAACAAGGTCGAGGCGGTGATGGCGACCGGCCCGAACGACATCGCCGTCCGCTTCGATGGCGTCGCCGACAACCAGAACCAGAGCCTCACCAATTATATTTCCAGCGGCTGGGTGACCGGTCTCGACCCGTCGACCATCCAGCAGATCACCATCAACGGCATGGAAGCTGCCACCGCGCGCGCCAGCGCCGACCGCTGGGATTTCGATGTCACCGTGATCCGCAACAATACGCAGATCTTCCGTTTCCTCACCGCCGTGCCGAAAGGCAGCGACGCCCTGGAGCCGACGGCCAATGTTCTGCGGGCGAGTTTCCGGCGCATGACGCCGGCGGAAACGGCCTCGCTGAAGCCGCTGCGCATCCGTGTCGTCACGGTGCGGCCGGGCGAGAACATCTCGACGCTCTCTGCCCGCATGATGGGCACCGACCGCAAGCTCGATCTGTTCAAGCTCATCAATGCCCTGCCCATGGGCGCGGCCGTTTCACCCGGCGATCGCGTCAAGATCATTGCCGAGTAAAAAAAGCCCGGCTTGCGCCGGGCCAGTCTGTGCTGCTGGAGGGAATGAGGTTTGCGGCGCGCGTCTTTTCAGACGCGCAAAGGATGCTGTAAGCAGCCGGTCTATGCGTAGGCCGCCATATGCGGGTCGGCGCTCACCAGCGCGGTACGAAGTTTTTCCATCGCCCGGCTTTCGATCTGGCGCACACGCTCCTTGGAAATGCCGAGATCGGCACCGAGCTCTTCGAGCGTGGCGCCGTCTTCGGCCAGACGCCGGGCGCTGATGATCTTCATTTCGCGTTCGTTGAGATGTTTCAACGCCGAGGCGAGCCAGACCCGGCGGCGCTCGCCGTCGATCATATTGGAAACCTGTTCGTCGGGCAGCGGATCGTCGCTGACGAGAAAATCCATCTTCTCCGCGCTCTCAGCATCGCCGGAGACGGAAGGCGCCTGCAGCGAAGCGTCGTTGCCGGAAAGCCTGGCATCCATAGTCTGAACGTCGGCAAGGCTGACGCCCAGCGCCGCGGCAATTTCCTGATGGATGGATTGGAGCGTCAGTTGTGTGTCGCCCTTGGCGAGTTTGGCGCGCAGGCGACGCAGATTGAAGAACAGCGCCTTCTGCGCCGAACTTGTGCCGCCGCGCACGATCGACCAGTTGCGCAGGATATAGTCTTGAATCGACGCCCGGATCCACCAGCTCGCATAGGTCGAAAAGCGCACGTCGCGTTCCGGCTCGAAGCGGGCGGCGGCCTCCAGCAGCCCGACATAGCCCTCCTGTACGAGGTCGCTCATCGGCAGACCGAAATTGCGGAACTTGCCGGCCATGGAGATCACCAGGCGCATATGCGCCATGGCGATCTGGTTGCGCGCGCCGCGATCGTCATGATCCTTCCAGCGGGTGGCGAGATCGTGCTCTTCCTGGCGGGCGAGATAGGGGGCGGCCATCGCGATTTTGATCATGCGCCGATCTGCAGACATGTTCTTCATTTCGATCTCCCGAAACAGGCCTTCGCCCTCAAAATGAACAAAACAACTCACCTTCCGGAACATCGCTGTCCCGACTGAATGGGGTTCCGAATGCATGAAGGCCTCACCCCTGGACTTTTCAGGGGGAGGCCCTAATTTTCATCATGGGCCGCTAAGACGGCTGGGTTGGACCTGTTTTTTCATGTTGCCGAACGGGCAATATTGAAAAGGCATGATCCGCTCCTCACCGAACATTGACGGAATGGCAGTTCGCCCGACGAGCCAGGCTCGACGAGCAGTCCGCAATTACGTTTGATAAACGCGGCAGTCTGGAAAAAGTTCCAATAAAAAAACCCGGCACGAAGGCCGGGTTTTTTGACAGGAAAAATAGGGTCGCCTTATGCGGCTTCGTCCTGCGAGTCGTCTTCTTCGATGGCCTTGCCGCGCTTCGGACCCTTGTTGAGGTTGGTCTCGACAAGGCGGACGGCTTCGGTTTCCGACATCTTGTTGACGGCGGCGATTTCGCGCGCCATGCGGTCGAGCGCAGCCTCGTAGAGTTGGCGCTCGGAATAGGACTGCTCGGGCTGGTTTTCCGCACGATAAAGATCACGCACGACTTCAGCGATGGAAATCAGATCGCCGGAATTGATCTTGGCATCATATTCCTGAGCGCGGCGGGACCACATGGTGCGTTTGACGCGCGCCTTGCCCTGCACAACCTTCAATGCACGATCGACGAAATCCGTTTCCGAAAGCTTACGCATGCCAATGCTCATCGCCTTCGCGACCGGAACCTTCAAGCGCATCTTGTCCTTCTCGAAATCGATAACGAAAAGTTCGAGCTTCATGCCGGCAACTTCTTGCTCTTCGATAGCGGTGATGGTACCGACGCCATGTGCGGGGTAGACGATCGATTCACCGGTCTTGAAGCCGTGACGTGCTGTAGAAGGCTTTTTCTGCTGAGTCGTCATTCTATTCAAAAACTCCCTGTTACGCTTCCGGCGGCGGCCGGAGCCGGGTCAGTCAGGCCCGGGTGAGACGGTCGTATCCGTCGGGTGACTTCACTCTGGTCCCATCAGGCAAAAGCAAAGACTTCTTGCGCGCGATCTTGGGACCCGGCGCTCAAAGCGTTGATATGTCACGGAAACCGCGTACGGATTGGTTTTGCTTTCGTGATGGTTTTGGGCATGCGTTATGCCACAAATGGAACAGTAGGCGAAACCTATCATAAAAATATGAGGAAATCAATAATTTGCTTCGCCTGAGTCATGCGGGCAACACACATCACCCATATCAGACACGCAGGATTTAAAACGTTTCATCGCGTAAACGCCCGAATCCGGCGGTCGAGGCGGGCAGCCGTGTTAATCGCCGGAACCGGGTTTTTCGGAGAAATATTTCTCGAACTTTCCGGTCTGGCCATCCATCTCCTTGGCCTCCGGCAGCGGGTCCTTCTTGACCGTGATATTCGGCCAGATGGTGGCATATTCGGTGTTGATCTTCAGCCACTTGTCGAGGCCCGGCTCGGTATCCGGCTTGATCGCCTCGGCGGGACATTCGGGCTCGCAGACGCCGCAATCGATGCATTCGTCGGGATGGATGACGAGGAAATTCTCGCCTTCATAGAAGCAGTCGACGGGGCAGACTTCCACGCAGTCGGTGTATTTGCACTTGATGCAATTGTCGGTCACGACATAGGTCATGAAGAACTCCAGGATTTCCATGCGGATGGGGCCGGGCAACCTGGAACGTCGCGCCTATCCCCGTGCCGGACGAAGCGTGGACAGGCTTGGGAGGCAAGCACGCTTCCGGCAGGTTGTCAGTGACGTATCGGCTTTATCGCCGGAATTCAAGGATAAACGATCTGCAAAAGCCGCCGCCGCAGACAGAGTTTTCTAATCCTCGTCCGACATCAGCCTGTCGATCGCGCGTCTTTCCTTTTTGGTCGGACGGCCGGTCCCGGTGGCCCGGATCGCTTGCTCGTAGGGGGTGAGGCGTTTTGCCTCATCCGGCGGCGGCGATTGGTCATCATAGAGCAGGCGCGCCTCCTCGTAGGGGCCCCGCCGCTCGCCGGCGAGACGCACGATGAGCACGACGTCACGCCGTTCCAGCGTCAACTCAATGCGGTCGCCCGGCTTGACCATCTGACTCGGCTGGCTGCAGCGCTCGCCGTTGATGCGCACGTGCCCCGACTGGACATGGCTCTGCGCCAGCGAACGCGACTTCACCATGCGCGTGAAGAACAGCCACTTGTCGATGCGCTGGCGCGAACCGCCTACCGGCTGTGTCTCCCCGCCCATGACTACTTCTTCATCTGTTCCTTGAGAGCGGCGAGCTTGGCGAAGGGCGAATCCGGATCGATCGGCTTCTCCTTGCGTGGCGGCTTGGCCTCGAAGCGCAGCGGCTGTGCGCCGCGATTGTTGTTGCGATCGTTCCGGTCATTGCGTTCGCCGCGATCCTTGCGATCACCACGGTCCTGCCGGTCGCCGCGCGGCTGGTCCTTGCGCTCGCCGCCCCTGGCCTGCTGCGGCCGGCCATCGCGACCGCCGTCCTTGCCACGGTTGTTGCGGTTGTTGTCGCGTCCGTCGCCGCCGCGATTGCCCTCGCCGCCTTCGCCGCCGGGGCGGCGATTGCGCTCGCCGCGATCCTGGTTCTGGCCTCGATCGTGGCCCTGGCCACCGCGGCGTTCGCCATGGCCGCCACGCGCCTGGCGATGATTATCGTTGCGGCCACCGAGGCGCCACAGAAGAACCGGCTTCGGTTCCGCCGGTTCGCCGGTCTCCCCGGAATCAGCGGCTGTTTCCCCGGCGGCCGGAACCTCTGCCGAGGCTTCGGTCGCGGGGTTGCTTAGTGCCTCTGCCGCGGGGGCGTCGGTTGCGGCCGACTCGGCTGGGGATGGCTCGGAAACAGCCTCGTCTGCCGCCGCGTCGGCGTCGTCGTGATCAGCCTTTTCCACCGTTTCTTCCGCAGATGCCTCCACGGAGGCTGCGGGAGCCGAAGCGGCGTCCTGCGCGGCAAGATGAGCCGACGCCTCTTCCGCCTTCACGGCATCGGCGCGATAGCCGAGACCCTTGAGGATTTCTTCCATGTCCTCGAGCGTCGCGCCGAGGATTGACAGCATCGCCGTCGTCGTCGTGAAGCGGCGGCCGTCATAGGCGCCCTCCGGACGATTGTTCTGACCGGGCTTCCATTGCAGCAGCGGACGGATGATATCGGCAAGCCGCTCAAGAATGTCGATGCGCACCGCACGCTTGCCGAGGAAGCGGAAACCGGCGAGCTTGTAGAACATCCGCTCATAGCTCGGATCGGTCACGACGGAAGTACGGCCGGCGGCCAACACGGGAATGAGGTCACCGTAACCCGGCTTGTCCAGACCGTCGTTCTTCAACGCCCAGAGCAGCGTGATCAGTTCGGCCGGGGCCGGCTTCAGAAGTGCCGGGACGAAGATGTGATAGGCGCCGAAACGCACGCCGTAGCGGCGCATGGAGGCGCGGGCCTCCTGATCCAGCGACTTCACCTCCTCGGTCACGTCACGACGGAAGAGCACGCCGAGATTTTCGACGAGCTGGAAGGCAAGCCCCTTGGCCAGACCCTGCAGGTCCTCGGCGCGCGACAGATCGTCGAGCGGTTTCAGCACCGTGCTGATATGATGATTGACGAAGCGCTCGATGCGGGCGGCGACGTGATCGCGGGCATTGCCCGTCAACTGCTCGTCGGCCAGCAGGATCACCCGCGGGCGCATGACGTGATCGCTGCCCGAAAGCCGCGCCACCGGATCACCGAGCCAGCGGATCAACCCGTCCGAGCCGATCGCCAGATCGCTATTGCCGGCGGCATGCATCCGCGCCGCTCTGGCTTCGAATTCGAGCGCGAGCGCTTTTTGCGACGCAGCCTGAACCGCCTTGGCATCCGGTCCGTCCGTTCCCGCCACCGGCGTGAAACGGAATCCGCTCAACTGCCCTACATGATGTCCTTCAACGAAGACATCGCCATTCACACTGATTTCAGCTTCCAGCATCGCATTCTCTCTCAGGCGCTTCATGAGCACAGATGTCCTGCGATCAACAAAGCGTTTCGTCAACCTTTCATGTAACGCATCGGACAATCGATCTTCGATTTCCCGCGTCTTTTCCTGCCAATGTGTCGGATCGGTCAGCCAGCCGGGCCGATTCGACACATAGGTCCAGGTTCTTATCTGCGCGATTCGCGCCGAAAGCGTGTCAATTTCCCCATCTGTCCGATCGGAGCGATGAACCTGCTCCGCAAGGAATTGCTCATTCACCGTGCCATAGCGGACGAGATCGGAAAAGAGGGTCGCGATCAGATCGGCATGTTGTGCCGGAGTGATACGCCTGTAGTCGGGAAGTGCGCAAGCCTCCCAGAGTTTTTCGACGCGGGCCGGCCGGTCGGCGAGATCGATGACTTCGGGATAGCGTGACAGCTGCTCCAGCGCCTGCTGGTCGACCGCGGGCAGCGCCCGCGTCAGTCCGGCGACGCGCGGCCCCGCTTCGAGGCTGGCGCGCAGCGACTGGATTGAGGAGAAGTCCATCTCGGTCGTGCGCCATTGCAGGACTTTGACATTGTCGAATTCATGGCCTTCGATGCGCTGGACCAGCTCCTCGTCGAAGGGTGAGACCTGGCCGGTGACGCCGAAGGTGCCGTCGCGCACGTGCCGCCCGGCGCGGCCGGCGATCTGGCCGAGTTCACCCGGATTGAGGTTGCGGAACTGGTAGCCGTCGAATTTTCTGTCCTGGGCGAAAGCGACGTGATCGACATCGAGATTGAGGCCCATGCCGATTGCGTCGGTCGCCACCAGATATTCGACGTCGCCCGCCTGATAAAGCGCGACCTGCGCATTGCGAGTGCGCGGGCTGAGCGCGCCCAGCACGACCGCCGCGCCGCCACGCTGCCGGCGGATGAGCTCGGCGATGGCATAGACCTCGTCGGCCGAAAAAGCGACGATGGCGGAGCGCTGCGGCAGCCGGGTGATCTTCTTCTGCCCGGCATAGAAAAGATGCGAAAGCCGCGGCCGCTCGACGATGGTGATACCGGGCAGCAGCTGCTGCAGGATCGGCCGCATCGTTGCCGCGCCGAGCAGCAGCGTTTCCTCGCGGCCGCGAAGGTGCAGGATACGGTCGGTGAAGATATGGCCGCGCTCGAGATCGCCGGCGAGCTGCACCTCGTCGATCGCGACGAAGGCGGCCTTGGTGTCGCGCGGCATCGCTTCGACGGTACAGACCGAAAAACGTGCATTGGCCGGCGAAATCTTTTCCTCACCGGTGACCAGCGCCACGTTCTGCACACCGACCTTCTCCACCACCCGCGTATAGACCTCGCGCGCCAGCAGCCGCAGCGGCAGGCCGATCACGCCGGTCCCGTGTGCGACCATGCGCTCGATGGCATAGTGGGTCTTGCCGGTATTGGTTGGTCCGAGCATCGCGGTCACACCGCGCCCGCTCAGAATCATCGGCTGCGAAGTCAGAGTCATATTCCATGCAAACGAGGCAGGCGGCCCCAGGAAAACTGTCACCTCTCGACGGAGGCACAGAACACATGGACAGCTGTCGCCGCAAACGCAAGGGCAGATTTTAAAATGCTTCGGCGATTACGACCTTTGCGAGTCATCGGGAACGCCTGCATTTCCGATTCGGAACAGCCTAAGAACGAATCAGCGACGAATCGCTGACTCCCGCTGATTCAGCTTTTGTTCACGGCTAAGTATTGATTTTGAATCACTTTTTCCCACTAAATGCTGAATCACGAGACTCTGCCCTGTTCGCATTTGTTTCGCCTGCCGGCGATCTGCCGCCCCGCTTTTTGCCGCGCGAAATTCCACCCCAATTAATTTCTCGACCAAATCCGGAACGAATCGGAGACGAATCGCCGACCGGACCGCTTTCACCTTTCGTTCACGGCAAGATCCGGTAGCGCCGCCGTCACCCGTCGCTAGATTAGGCAAGCGACACATCCTCATATCCGACCGTTCCGGACAGGCGTTAACCTTTCGACGACCAAATTTACACAGCGTTAAGCCGGAACCGCTTGCCGCGATCGGGTCGATCGAAAACGGAACGAATCACCGACGAATCGGCGACATTGCGAGCTTCTCGATTTGTTCACCGCAACATATTGTATGCAAAAGACTTTTTAACCATACCAACAATTTGCCAGGGAAGACGGATCGCAAACCATGAATCGGCACGCATCACAATTCGCGGGCGCAACCGGGAACAAAAATCGCCAATGCGTGTTTCTTGTCCATTCAGATTGCGGATGAAATGAAGGAAAGACACCATGCTTGGCACGATACTTCTGGTTATCCTCATTCTGCTCTTGATCGGAGCCTTGCCGAATTGGGGTTATAGCCGTGGCTGGGGCTATGGACCTGCCGGCGGTTTGGGGCTAGTTCTCGTCATTATCATTATCCTTGTACTAATGGGCCGCATCTAAAGCCCGACAACCTGGGGAGTTACGACATGATGAAGAAGATTGTTCTTATTGGCGCGCTCGTAGGCGCTCTCGCATCCTGCACGGCGACCGAGCAGGGCACGGCGATCGGCGCCGGCACCGGCGCGGTCATCGGCGGCGCCGTTACCAACAGCTGGGGCGGTGCTGCTGTCGGCGCCGTTGCCGGCGGCCTCACCGGCGCCCTGATCGGCCAGTCGGTCGAACGCCGCGGCTACTGCATCTATCGCGACCGCTACGGCCGCCGCTACGAGGCCCGTTGCCGCTACTGACCGGCAAACTCATATCGGACTTCCCAACGGGCGCCTCGGCGCCCGTTTTTCTTTGCCGGCCGCAGCTGTCAGCGCCAACAGTGGCATGCGGACAGAAAAGGAGCGCATCCAGCCGGATGCGCTCCTTTTTCAATCCACGTGGTCATTTCGAAATCGATTTCGATCTCGGATAATGAGCTAGACGAAGAACTGTCCGCCATTGGCCGTCAGCGTCGAGCCGGTGATGAAGCCGGCATCGTCGGAGACGAGGAAGGTGACGCAACGGGCGATCTCTTCCGGCTCGCCGAGACGGCCGACGGGAATCTGGGGAATGATGCGTTCGTTCAGCACTTTCTCCGGCACGGCAAGCACCATTTCCGTTCCGATGTAACCGGGGCAGATGGCGTTGACCGTGATGTTTTTCGCTGCCCCTTCCTGGGCAAGCGCCTTGGTGAAACCGAGATCGCCGGCCTTGGCGGCCGAATAGTTCGCCTGGCCCATCTGGCCCTTCTGGCCGTTGATCGATGAGATGTTGACGATGCGCCCGAAGCTGCGGTCGCGCATCCCCGTCCAGACCTGATGCGTCATGTTGAACAGGCCGGTGAGGTTGGTATTGATCACCTCGTGCCACTGCTGCGGCGTCATCTTGTGGAACATTGCATCGCGGGTGATGCCGGCATTGTTGACGAGAATCTCGACCGGGCCGATCTCGCTTTCAACCGTGGCGATCCCTTCACCGCAGGCAGCATAGTCCGAAACGTCCCACTTGAATACGGCGACGCCGGTGACCTCGTGGAAGGCTCTGGCCTTCTCGTCATTGCCGGCATAAGTCGCCGCAACCCTGTAGCCGGCGTTTTTCAGCGCCATGGATATGGCTGCGCCGATGCCGCGTGTACCTCCGGTGACCAGAGCCACTCTGCTCATGTTCCGCTCCCCTTGTGTTTTCGCCCGCGCGGGGCGGGGTTTCAATCAATGACGATCGTATGGTGTGCTATTAAAACGCCTCGAAGCACATGGCGACACCCATGCCGCCGCCGATGCAAAGCGTAGCCAGGCCCTTCTTGGCGCCGCGGCGCTTCATTTCGAACAGCAGCGTGTTGAGAACGCGCGCGCCGGAAGCGCCGATCGGATGACCGATGGCAATCGCCCCGCCATTGACGTTGACGATGGCAGGATCCCAACCCAGATCCTTGGTGACGGCGCAGGCTTGTGCCGCGAAAGCCTCGTTGGCTTCGACGAGATCGAGATCGCCGACCGACCAGCCGGCCTTTTCCAGCGCCTTGCGGGACGCCGGGATCGGGCCGGTGCCCATGATTGAAGGATCGACGCCCGCCGTTGCCCAGGAAACGATGCGGGCGAGCGGCTGGATGCCGCGGCGGACCGCTTCCGCTTCGCTCATCAACACCGCTGCGGCAGCGCCGTCATTGAGGCCGGAGGCATTCGCAGCGGTCACCGTGCCGTCCTTGTCGAAGGCCGGCCGCAGCTTGCCCATCGCCTCCAGCGTCGCGCCGTGGCGGATATATTCGTCGGCATCGACGGTAACGTCGCCCTTACGCGTCTGGATGACATAGGGGATGATCTCGTCGGCAAAGCGGCCGGCTTTCTGGGCGGCCTCCGCCTTGTTCTGCGAAGCGACGGCGAACTGATCCTGTTCGTCACGCGAAAGCTGCCATTGACGCGCAATATTCTCGGCCGTGATGCCCATGTGATAACCATGGAAGGCATCGGTCAGGCCGTCCTTGATCATTGTGTCGACCATCTTCGTGTCGCCCATCTTGACGCCGCCGCGCAAATGCACGGCATGCGGCGCCATCGACATGGATTCCTGACCGCCGGCAACGATGATCTTGGCATCGCCGGTGGCAATCTGCTGCATGCCGAGCGCGACGGCGCGCAGGCCCGAGCCGCACAGTTGGTTGACGCCCCAAGCCGTCGCTTCCTTCGGAATACCGGCCTTGATCGCCGCCTGGCGGGCCGGGTTCTGGCCTTCACCCGCGGCCAGCACCTGGCCGAGGATCACCTCATCGACTTCGCCGGCATCGACGCCGGCGCGTGCGAGCGCGCCCTTGATGACCGCCGCGCCGAGTTCGTGCGCGGGGACCGTTGCGAAAGCGCCGTTGAACGAACCGACGGCGGTCCGGCCTGCGCTGGCGATGACGATGGATGAATTGCTCATGGGGAGGCTCCTCGTTTTTCGTCCCACTAACATAAGGGGAAACTGGCAAAGCTTTGAGCACAAGTCAAACGCGAAGACCGGCCGCCGCCATTTTTCGGCGGCGGGCCCGTAAAGCCAATTCGTATGATCTGTTAAAGGTTTGCCGCATCGCACAAAGAGATTGTCACCGGCCTTCTTTTGCGTTTACAGTCTGAAGTGGAGGAACATCCATAAATCAGACGGGGGTTCAGGAGACTGATATGGCGAAGAATGAGGGTCAGATAGTCATCAAGAAATACGCCAATCGCCGCCTGTACAATACAGGCACCAGCACCTATGTGACGCTGGAAGATTTGGCGGAGATGGTGAAGAAGGGCGATGATTTTATCGTCCAGGATGCAAAAAGCGGGGATGATATCACCCATTCGGTGCTGACCCAGATCATCTTCGAACAGGAATCGAAGACCGGCAACACACTGCTCCCGATCTCCTTCCTGCGTCAGCTCATCACCTATTACGGCGACCAGATGCAGATGGTCGTTCCGAGCTTTCTCGAACATTCGATGCGCGCCTTTGCCGAACAGCAGGCGCAGATGCGCGAGCAGGTGAACCGCGCCTTCGGCGAAACGCCGCTCGGCAAGAACCTGCAATTGCCAATGCAGATGGTCGAGGACCAGGTTCGCCGCAATACCGAACTGTTTCAGCAGGCCATGCAGATGTTCTCGCCGTTCATGACGCCGCCGGCGGCCAAGGAAAGCCGCAAGGCCGAGGCCAAGGATATCGACGAGCTGAAGGAACAGCTCCGAGCCCTTCAGAACAAGCTCGATAACCTATAGGCCGATCGAGACATCCCGCCCGGCGCTTCGGATCGAAACGGCAAACCCGCCGATCACATCGATCAGAGCGATCGTCATCAGAATGAAGAATACCTGTGTCGCAGCGTCCTGGACGAGCAGAAACTCGACCAGGAAGGCGATGAACACCAGCATCGACAATATGTGGTTGATGAGGTTGCCGGGGCCGGTTCTGGTTGCCTTCAGGATTTCGAAGAAGAGCACGACGAGCGCTATGACGATGAAGAGATCGCCAAGCGCCATGCTCCAGATCGCGCCCGAGAGCATCGACAGCACAATGATATCGTGCTTCAGCACTGCAATGCCGCCATCGCCCATCAGGCCGAGCATCGCCAGATTGTAAAGAATAAACGGGATAATCATCAGCGGCATTGCGGCTATCATCGGCAAATCTCCTGGCGCCAGGAGAATACTGCGCTAAACCGCCGTCCCACTTCAAGCCGCTGCAACTATTATATTTGCCGATAACCCCGCTGCGGAGAAATACAAAAGGCCGGCATGACGCCGGCCTTGAAAATCTTCGATCGGACAAGCCGGATCGAGAAATTATGCGCTTTCCTTCGGCGTCAGAACCTGGCGGCCGCGATACATGCCGGTCTTCAGGTCGATGTGATGCGGGCGGCGCAGTTCGCCGGAATTCTTGTCTTCGACATAGGTCGGAGCCTTCAGCGCATCAGCCGAACGGCGCATGCCGCGCTTGGACGGGCTCGTTTTTCTCTTCGGTACAGCCATTTCTCTTACTCCACTTGCGGGCAAAACATTCCCACGGCCAGACTGGCGGCCGAAACGGACATGTCGCGATTTCGGAAATTTTGCGCGCTTATACATGCAAGGGGCGGCCTTGACCAGTCCCCATGAATATTTTTTGCGAGCCGTTGATTCCTCGCTCAGACTTCGTCTTCCGCCACGATCCAACGCTCGGCGCGCGCCGCCTCTTCCCATTTGCGCCAGGCCGGATGCGCCTTCATCGTCGTCATATAGGCAAGCGTCTCGTCCCGATCGACGAGATCATAGATGTCGAACCGGTTGACGACAGGCGCAAACATCGCATCCGCTCCGCTGAAGGCACCGAAGAGAAAGGGTCCGCCGGACTTCTGCAGAAGGTCGCGCCAGATCGTCTCGATGCGGCGGATATCGGCGTCGACGCCATGCGGCAAGACGATCCTGGCCCTCGGCCGGCGGATATTCATCGGGCAGGCGCCGCGCAGGGCCCGGAAGCCCGACAGCATCTCCATCGAAACCGAACGGGCGAGCGCCCGCGCAGCGCGATCCCTCGGCAGAAGACCGGCTTCGGGATAAAGCTCGGCGGCATATTCGATGATCGCCAGCGATTCCCAGATCTTCAATGCGCCGTGCTGCAGCACCGGCACATTGCCGCTCGGCGAGATGGCCTTGATGTCGGGATTGCCGCCGGGATAGTCGAAGGGGATCAGGACTTCCTCGAAACCGACACCGGTGCCGGTCAGCGCTATCCAGGCCCGGAAGGACCAGGAGGAATAATTCTTGTTGGCGATGTAGAGCGTCGGTCTGTCCATGGGCTTGTCCTGTTCAGGTGTCGAATTCGAAGATCAGCAGTTCGTGGAAATGGTTCATGTCCTCGAACACGCAGAATGCCGGCGGCGTCATCTCGAAAACAGCAGCCTCGCGGCGGATATCCTCTGCCACGCCGTCAAGCATTGCCTGCCAGCGCGGCAAGGCTTCGTCCTCCAGCCGTTCGATTGGATAGGCGAAGGTAATATGGAACTTGTAGTCCATGTGGTTGGGTTGGCGATAACCGAGAAGATCGGCAAGTGCGTCGCGCCAGGCGCGCATGATCTTGCGGTCCTGCTCGGTTGCCCCATCGACGAGCAGTCCCGACGGCTGAGCGTCGACGACGGCGATCTTGAAGGGCTCGGCCATCGAAAAACCTTCGAGCCGTGCCGCAAGGAGCTCGGTCATGTCGTCGATCGGCGTATCGAGAGAGAGATCACGCGGCCAGTAATCCTGCCGGCGTCTGGTCTCGATGATACCTTCGAAAAGCGTCATGTGAAGGCTGGAGATCGGCGTGAAGAGGAACTGTTCGGCCTCGGGCATCGCCAGATATTTCTCGCGCGCTTCGATCAGCACCGTCTGCGTCCGCGACGCCTTCTCGACATGACAGACGATGGTACTGCCGGCCTCGGGCAGAAAGCCGCCGACCCTGCGATAACGGCTGCCGAGGTGAGCGGGCGGGCTCGGATTGTGCGTCTTCGAATAGAGGAGCAGTTCGGGAAAAAAGGTCGTGGCCGTCATGGTCGACTGAGGGACTCCGATTGGACTGCACCGCCCATATGGCAGAACCAAGAATGTCAGATGACGCTTGCGGCTTCTACCGCCATTCCAGCAAAAATGTGATTTGGTTTTCCCGGCTTAAGCGCAATGATCTCAATCATAGAGGCATTTGACGTAATCGCCGGAACCCTGCGCACGCCTCTCGATCACGCCGGCCAGCCGACGAAGGCCTCGTCCGGGCTTGCCGGCATTGCGGTCGATCGGGTTCGGGAGCGAGACGGCAAGCAGCGATGCCTGCCGCCGCGTCAGCTTCGAGGCCGGCACCTTGAAATGATGTTGGGCTGCCGCCTCGGCGCCGTAGATACCGGGACCCCATTCTGCGATGTTGAGATAGATTTCCATCAGCCGCCGTTTCGACAGAACGAAATCCGTGGAGACGGCCAGAGGAAGCTCCATCGCTTTGCGCACGAAGGAGCGGCTGTTCCAGAGAAAGAGGTTCTTGGCCGTCTGCATCGGGATGGTGCTGCCGCCGCGGGTTGCCTGACCTTTCAGCGTATCCTCGACCAGCATGCGCATCTCGGCCCAGTCGACGCCGCCGTGAAAACAATATTGCCCGTCCTCGGACATCATCACCGACTGCACCAGGGCCGGAGAGATCTCGTCCAGCGACACCCATCTGCGGTCATAACCGCGCAACAGCACGAGATCGCGCAGCATCAGGGTCGAGACCGGATGGATGAAGGGCAGCAGATAGAAAAAGATCAGGACGTAGGGAAGGACGATCAGAGCCAGCACGGCAAGAACGATACGCTTCAGCACAGGCCGATTTTCGAACCATCGCCGACGGGCCGGCATGTCGGCGATATCCTCTGTCTCCGGCGCTATATCCAAAATGTCCCCAGTCCACTTCGCTCCCTGTCGTTCTCATAACGCCTGTGAGGCGCTTATGCCAGAGCACATGGGAAATCTTGCAGTAGCCATCGACAATTCCGTTGCAAGCCCCCTTGCCCCATGCCAAACAGCGCCGATGGACGCGAACCGGGACACTTTCGAGACCAGGCTAAAGAACAACGCCCGCGAGATCGAGGCGCTGCTCGACGCATTGCTGTTGCCGAACGCCCTTTCCGATGAAATCGCCAGGCCCGAGACCCTGCGCAGCGCCATGCACTATGCGGTGCTGAACGGCGGCAAGCGGCTGCGTCCATTCCTGGTCGTCGAAAGTGCCGCTCTTCTCGGCGGTGATGCGCAGGCCGCCCTTCGTATCGGCGCCGCGCTCGAATGCGTGCACTGTTATTCCCTCGTGCATGACGATCTGCCGGCCATGGACGACGACGACATGCGCCGCGGCAAACCGACGGTGCACATCAAGTTCGATGAAGCCACCGCGATCCTCGCCGGCGATAGCCTGCTGACCTACGCCTTCGACATTGTCGCAGCACCTGAAACGGCGCTTCCCGATGCCAGCAAGGCATCGCTGGTGCTGGCACTTGCGCGCGCCGCCGGTCTCGGCGGCATGGCCGGCGGCCAGGCGCTCGATCTGGCGGCGGAAAAACAGGCTCAAGACGAAGCCGGCATCATCCGCCTGCAGGCGATGAAAACGGGTGCGCTGATCCGCTTTGCCTGCGAGGCCGGCGCCATCATCGCGGGAAGCCCGCAGGACGATCGCCGCCGCCTGCGCGCCTTCGGCGAAAAGATCGGCCTTGCCTTCCAGCTCGCCGACGACATTCTCGACCTGACCTCGGATGCCGCTACCATGGGCAAGGCGACCGGCAAGGATGCGGCCCGAGGCAAGGGAACGCTCGTGGCGCTGCACGGCATGGGATGGGCAGAGACCGAGCTCCGCCGGCATGTCGCCGACGCCGAGGCGCTGCTGGCTCCCTATAGCGCCCGCGCATCGACCCTCATCGCCGCGGCGCATTTCATCGCCGACCGGAAGAACTAACTGACCGATCAGGCCGACAATATTTCCTTGAGAGCGGACACCAGACGGGCGCATTCCTCGTCTGTGCCGATGCTGATGCGCAGGAATTCCGAAATACGCGGCTTGGCGAAATGCCGGACGAGCACACCGCGCTCCCGCAGCGCGGCTTGAAGCGCGGCACCCGGCCGGCTTGCGTGTCTTGCGAAAACGAAATTCGCCTGAGACGGCAGCACTTGGAAATCCAGTGCTTCGAGTTCCAGGACAAGAGCGTGGCGGGTGGCAACAAGCTTGCTCCGGCACGTCTCGAACCACGCCTCGTCCTTGATCGCCGCCGTCGCGGCGACCTGCGCCAGACGATCGAGCGGATAGGAATTGAAGCTGTCCTTGACGCGCACCAGCGCCTCGATCAGCTCCCGCTGCCCCAGTGCAAAACCGACGCGCAGACCCGCAAGCGAGCGGGATTTCGACAGAGTCTGAATGACCAGCAGATTGGGGTATTTGGAAATGAGCGGGACGGCGCTCTCTCCGCCGAAATCGACATAGGCCTCGTCGATCGCCACGACCGCATCCGGATGGGCGGCGACAAGCGCCTCTATATCGGCAAGCGGCAGGCCGATGCCGGTCGGCGCATTCGGATTGGGGATGAGGATCGCGCCGCACGGCCTGTCGTAATCCGCCAGCCGTATCCGGAACCTGTCGTCGACAGGCACTTCGATCGTTTCGACGTCGTACAGCAGGCTATAGGCTGGATAGAACGGATAACTGACATCCGGATAGAGAAGCGGCAGCTCGTGTTTCAGCAGCGCCTGAAACGTATGAGCGAGCACCTCGTCGGAGCCGTTGCCGACGAAGACTTCATCTGCTCCCAGACCGAGACGGACGGCGATCGCCTCGCGCAATTCCGTGGCTGCGGGATCGGGATAGAGCCGAAGACGATCGTCCGTCGCTTGCCCGATCGCCTCGAGCGCTCTGGGAGACGGACCGTAGGGATTCTCGTTGGTGTTAAGCTTGATCAGGCGGGGAATACGGGGCTGCTCGCCTGCGACATAGGGCCGAAGCTTACTGACGATGGGCGACCAGTACCGGCTCATCTAGACTCGCCGGTCTTCATTCCGCCGCCGTCCGCTGGCCGAAGCGCTTCTCGATATAATCGACGACAAGTGCTTCGAAATCAGCGGCGATATTGGGGCCGCGCAGCGTCAGCGCCTTCTTGCCGTCGATGAAAACGGGTGCTGCCGGCGTCTCGCCGGTGCCGGGAAGCGAAATGCCGATATCGGCGTGCTTGCTTTCACCCGGTCCGTTGACGATACAGCCCATGACGGCGACATTCAGCGCCTCGACGCCCGGATATTTGTCGCGCCAGACCGGCATGTTCTTGCGGATATCGTTCTGGATGTTCTGGGCCAGTTCCTGGAACACCGTCGAGGTCGTGCGCCCGCAGCCGGGACAGGCAGCGACGACCGGCACGAACTGGCGGAAGCCCATGACCTGCAGGATTTCCTGCGCCACCTGGACTTCGCGCGTACGGTCGCCGTTCGGCTCCGGCGTCAGTGACACGCGGATCGTATCGCCGATGCCATGCTGCAGCACGAAGCCCATCGCCGCCGACGAGGCGACGATGCCCTTGCTGCCCATGCCGGCTTCGGTGAGGCCGAGATGCAGCGCATGGTTGGAGCGCTCGGCGAGCATGGAATTGACGGCGATCAGATCCTGCACCTGGCTGACCTTGGCCGAGAGGATGATGCGGTTGCGCGGCAGGCCGATTTCCTCGGCAAGGGCCGCCGAAAGCAGCGCCGACTGCACGATCGCCTCGCGCGTTACCTGCCGGGCCGAAAGCGGCGAGCCGGCGGCCGCATTCTCATCCATCAGCGCCGTCAGCAGGTCCTGATCGAGCGAACCCCAGTTGACGCCGATGCGCACCGGCTTGTCGTAGCGGATCGCCATCTCGATGATCTCGGCGAACTGCTTGTCCTTCTTGTCCTTGAAGCCGACATTGCCGGGATTGATGCGGTATTTCGCCAGCGCTTCGGCACAATCGGGATGATCGGCGAGCAGCTTGTGGCCGATATAGTGGAAGTCGCCGATCAGCGGCACGTCCATGCCGAGCCGCAGCAGCCGCTCGCGGATCTTCGGCACGGCGGCCGCACTCTCGTCGCGGTCGACGGTGATGCGCACCAGCTCCGAGCCTGCCCGGTGGAGCGCCGCGACCTGGGCGACGGTCGAATCGATATCGGCCGTATCGGTATTCGTCATCGATTGCACGACGATCGGCGCGCCGCCGCCGACGATGACGCCGCCGACATCGACGGCAACGGAAGCCCGGCGCGGTTTCGGATCAAAATCGGCGGCTGACAACATTGAAAGCTCTTGCACCCCTAAGCATGTCGCGCAAAAGTGCGCAGCGGTTTTGCGATAACGACATGCGTAAAACAAAGATCTAAAGCGCGGCAAGCGAATCTGAAAAGATTGCGCCGCGCTTTAGAAATGGTGCCTTTCAGGTGGATCATGACCGCTTTCTTGTCAACCGCCCCCAATATCACTTTTGTTTGGAGGCCGCTCAATGGCCGCCTCCGGAAACTCCGTCGGCATAATGGGCCAGCTTCGAAAACGCGAGAACGAACAGCAGCAGCACCGGCAGCGCCATAAAGACCACGGCAAAGCCGATATGTTCAGCAACGAAACCGATCAGCGACGGCGCGACGAGCATGCCGGAATAACCCATCGTCGTGACGACGGAGATGCCGATGCCGGGTTTGAGGCCGGGAATATTGCCCGCCGCCGAGAAAGCGATCGGCACCATGTTGGAAATGCCGATGCCGCAAAGGGCAAAACCCAGGATGGCGATCTCGGCATCCGGCGCAAGGCCAGCAAGCAACATGCCGACAATGGCAAAAAGCGTGCAGATGCGTAGCGTTTTGACGCCTCCGAGGCGATCGCGCACCAGATCGCCGGCAAAGCGCATGGTCGCCATGGTCGCCGAAAAGGCTGCGAAACCGAGACCGGATAGGGCGACAGAAGCATCCATTTCCTGCCGGAGATAGAGCGCTCCCCAATCCAGAACCGCGCCTTCCGGCACCATGGAGAACAGCGCCATCAAGCCGAGCAGCCACGGCAGCGGCACCATCGGCAGCCGCGTCTTCTCCTTCTTGGCATCGGGATGGGGCGGATCGGCAAGGATCATCGGCCAGGCGACGGCTACGAATATCGCCGCCAGCACGGTTGCCAGCTGGGCATGGCCGAGAATGCCGAGCTTGGCGATCACGATGCCGCCGAGGCCGGAGCCGATCAGGCCACCGAGGCTCCAGAAGGCGTGGCAGGAGGACATGATGGCGCGGCGCATGGATTTTTCGACAGAGACCGCGTTGGCATTCATCGCCACATCCATGGCGCCGATGAAGCCCCCGAACAGGAAGAGTGAGATGGCCGCGGTGATCACGTTCGGGGCGAGCGTCAAAGCCAGGAGCAGCGGCAGCACGCAAACGGCGGTTGCCCGAACGACGACACGCGAGCCCAGTTTGGCGATCTGCGCCCCGGCGATCGGCATCATGACCAGCGAGCCGACACCGAAGACGATGATCATAAGCCCGAGCTCGAACTTGGAGAGCCCGAGACGCTCGGCAAAATCCGGGATCTTCGGCGCCCAGCAGCCGACGACGAAGCCGTTCATGAGAAAGAGCAGGGAAACGGCCGCCCTGCTTCTGGTGATGAAGCCGCTCCGGGCTCCCCGCGGTGCACTCACATGACTGTCCATTTCTCGGTCTTTCCTCGTTGCCGGTCTAAACAAGCCCGGTTTTTCTAAACTCTATGGCAGCGGTTCAGTTCGTTTGCTCGGCGATGACGGTCCTGCAGCCGCGCTCGCGATAGCCGGCAAGGACGGCCGGGTCGGCATCGTGCTCGACCACCAGGCATTCGCAATGCGCCATCGGCAGGATGCCGTGGGGCGCAGCGGTACCGAATTTCTCCGAGGTCACGGCCACCAGAACTTTTCTGCTTTTCGACGTCGCAAACCGTTTGAACTCCGCATCCTCGAAGCCGAACGCTGTGATGCCGGCCTCGAGATCGACGCCGCAGGCGCCGAGAATGCAGAGATCCGGCGATATCTGTTCCATATCCCGTAGCGCCTTGGCGCCGAGCGCCCCGCCGGTCTGCCGGTCCACCATGCCGCCGATCAGGATGACGTTGACAGCGGGCTTGTCGATCAGCACTGCGGCGATTGCCGGCGCATTGGTCGCAGCCGTCAGTTCGAGTTCGGCCGGCAAGGCATTGGCAATCGCCAGATTGGTGCTGCCGGCATCGAAGAACACCGTCAAACCGGCGGCGATCTGATTTGCCGCGGCCTGCGCCAGTGCCTGCTTCCGGTCGGCGGCAAGGCCGATGCGCTGGGTCAGGCTTCCATATGCCGGCGCGACCGGCAAGGCGCCGCCATAGACCCGCTCGCAGAGTCCCGCCGCCGCCATCTCGCGAAGGTCGCGCCGCACCGTATCTTCGGAGACGCCGAATTCGATCGCAAGTTCCGCCGCCAGCACGCGGCCGTTTAGCCGCAGCCTCTCGGAAATCACACCTTGGCGCTCTCGCAACAGAAAATCCTGCATGTTTTTACCGGATTGAAGGTTGAATGATATGAAACGTGCATAAACGTTTATGACTGTGCATGCAACATGCACGGTCACACGTTTTCTGACCTGTTGAAATAAAGCAGCCCGCCAACGAGGCAAAATGGCCTGGCTGCAGGCAATTCGAGGCCCAAGCGGCCGCTTGAGAAAAATATTCGCACTTGCTGCTTTTATTCGCAGTTTCCTTCGCTTCCGACGCCCTAGTTTTCTGCGAACTATGGCGCATCCGCTAACAACCCTCCCAAGGATGGATAAAACAATGAACTGGTTGAAAACCGTCGCCGCCGCTGCCCTCATTCAGGCTGCTGCCCTCCTGCCCGCCCATGCCGGCGAAAACCTTGCCGCCATCAAGTCGGCGGGCGTCTTCAAAATCGGCACCGAAGGCACCTATGCGCCCTTCACCTATCATGACGAAAGCGGCAAGCTCGTCGGCTTCGACGTCGAGATCGGCGAAGCGATCGCCGCAAAGCTCGGCGTCAAGGCCGAATTCCTCGAAGGCAAGTGGGATGGCCTGATCGCCGGCCTCGACGCCAAGCGCTACGACACCGTCATCAACCAGGTCGGCATCACCGAAGCCCGCAAGCAGAAATATGATTTCTCCGAACCTTATATCGCCTCCAAGGCCGTGCTGATCGTCCGCGACGGCGACGACAGCATCAAGACCTTCGCCGATCTGAAGGGCAAGAAATCCGCCCAGTCGCTGACCAGCAACTTCGGCAAGCTCGCGACCGAAGCCGGCGCCGAACTCGTCGGCACCGACGGTTTCGACCAGTCGATCCAGCTCGTGCTGACCAAGCGCGCCGATGCGACGATCAACGACAGCCTCTCCTTCCTCGACTTCAAGAAGCACAAGCCGGACGCGCCGGTGAAGATCGCCGCTGAGCAGGAAAATGCCGATTACTCCGGCATCATCATCCGCAAGGGCGAGCCGGAACTGCTCGCCGAAATCAACAAGGCGCTCGCCGACATCAAGGCGGACGGTACGTACAAGAAGATCGCCGACAAATATTTCGGCCAGGACGTATCGAAGTAAGCTCGGGAAAAGTCCCCTCCCCAGCCCCTCCCCACAAGGGGGAGGGGCTCCGCGGGGACCGCCTCATCTCAAAACAACCGTTTCGGCCCGCAGTTCAGCTGCTATTTCGTGCGGGGCGAGAGACTGGATAAGTCCCTCCCCCTTGTGGGGAGGGGTTGGGGAGGGGTATTCGAGATGTCACCCTAATCCACGAGAGGGAACATCCCTTGCCGCACTGGCTCCAACTGATGGCTGAATCGCTTCCCTCGCTCCTCTGGGCGGGATTGATCTTCACCATTCCCCTGACCCTGCTCTCCTTCTTCTTCGGCCTGATCCTCGGCCTTATCACGGCGATTGCCCGGCTTTTCGGCCCAGCGCCGGTTGCGGCGATCGCCCGCTTCTATGTCTGGGTTATCCGTGGCACACCGCTGCTCGTGCAACTCTTCGTCATCTTCTACGGCCTGCCGAGCATCGGCATCCTGCTCGATGCCTTTCCCGCCGCCCTCATCGGCTTCACCCTGAATATCGGCGCTTACAGCTCCGAGATCATCCGCGCCGTCATCTCCTCCGTGCCCAAGGGTCAGTGGGAAGCGGCCTATTCGATCGGCATGAGCTGGCGTCAGGCGATGAGCCGCACTATCCTGCCGCAGGCTGGCCGCGTCGCCGTACCGCCGTTGTCGAACACTTTCATCTCGCTGGTGAAGGACACGTCGCTTGCCGCCGCCATCACCGTGCCGGAGCTCTTCCAGGCCGCGCAGCGCATCGTCGCCACCACCTATGAGCCACTGATCCTCTATATCGAGGCGGCGCTGATCTATCTTGTCCTGAGCTCCATCCTCTCGCAGCTGCAGGTGCGGCTGGAACGCCGCTTCGCGCGTTACGGCGGCATGCTGGAGGCAAATGCATGATCGAGCTTTCCAACATCGAAAAGCGCTTCGGCGACGCCATCATCCTGAAGGACATCAGCATTCGCATTCCCGAAGGCAGCGTCACCGCGCTGGTCGGGCCCTCAGGCGGCGGCAAAAGCACGCTGCTGCGCTGTATCAACCTGCTCGAAATCCCGACATCAGGTGCAATCCGTCTCGGCGAGGCAGAGCTTTCCTTCGCGCCCGGCAAACGCGTCGGCTGGCAGGCGATTCAGAAAATCCGCCGCCAGACCGGCATGGTCTTCCAGAACTTCCAACTCTTCCCGCATCAAACCGCGATCGAAAATGTCATGGAAGGTCTGGTCACGGTGCTGAAATGGCCGAAGGAGAAAGCCCACGAACGTGCCACGGAACTCCTGACCAAGGTGGGCATGGCGCACAAGGCCGATGCCTGGCCCTCGACATTATCGGGCGGCCAGCAACAGCGCGTGGCGATCGCCCGGGCGCTGGCGCCGTCGCCGCGCGTGCTTCTGTGTGACGAGCCGACCTCGGCGCTCGATCCGGAACTCTCGGCGGAAGTGGTCGATGTGCTGGGCCAGCTGGCCCGGGAAGGCACGACCATGGTGATGGCGACCCATGATCTGCGCCTCGCCTCCAAGATCGCCAATGACGTCGTCTTCCTGGAAGCCGGCAGCGTGGTGGAAACGGGCAGCGCCAGAGCGATCTTCACCGCGCCTGAGCGCGAACGCACCAAGCGCTTCATCTCGACGATCAACGCGGCGCATACCTACGATATTTAAAACGGTGCCGGGCTGTCGCCCGGCACCGCCGGCATTTCGATCAAGCCGCCGTGACGACGGCGCGCGCGGCCTTCAAGGCGTTGCCCCACCAGGTCAGCTGGTCGAGCATGTTCTTGGCGGCTTCGTTGAGATGGGCGTAGTCCCCAAGCTGCTTGCCCTCCTTGAGAACGGCAAGATATTCGCTAAAGGCAATGTGAACGCCGGTCTTGACCGAAGCCGCGCTCATTTCGACGAAGATCAGGCGAAGCTGCTCGACGGCGCGCGCACCGCCAACGCCGCCATAGCCGACGAAGCCGACCGGCTTCTGGATGAACTCGCCGAGATCGATGGCGTTTTTCAGAACCCCCGTCGGCGCATGATTGTACTCGGCGACGGTGAAAATGAAGCCGTCGAATTCGCGCAGCTTCTTCTTCCAACGTTCGGCGGCTTCGCTTTCCGCCGTCGTTGCGCGCTCTTCGCCGAAGAAATGCATGGGATAGTCGAGAAGATCGAGAACCTCGACTTCGAGATCGGAGCGCTGGCCGACGAGCCCGGCGATCCACTTGGCCGGATGTTCTGCAAAACGGCCAATACGCGTGCTGCCGACGATGACGGCAATCTTCAACTTGTTCATGGAGAGGATTTCCTGGTTGGTCTTGGGGCGGATAATACGACCTGAAGTCTATGAGAAAGCCTCCTCACCGGGCAAGGCGAGGAGGCCGTAAACGATCCGAAAAATCAGCTTTCCGACAGCCTGATCACACACAATCGGGTGATTGGCCGAAGCCGCCGGCAGCTGAACAAGCCTCTCGGCAAGGCTCAACCGGCATAGACGACAAGCAGGTCCTTGGCATCGATCTGGTCGCCGGCCTTGACGAGGATTTCCGCAATCGTTCCGTCCTTTTCCGCATGGATCGCGGTTTCCATCTTCATCGCCTCGATGGAGACGAGCACGTCACCAGCGCTGACGGCCTGGCCTGATGAGGCGAAGACGCGGCTGATGACGCCGGGCATCGGCGCGCCGACATGGGCACCATTGCCGGGCTCGGCCTTGCGGCGCACGGCAGCCCCCGTCGCCCCATGCGCCCGGTCCGGCACCTTGATGCGCCGCGGCTGGCCGTTGAGCTCGAAGAAGACGGTGACCATGCCCTGGCTGTCGGTGGCGCTCATCGCCTGATTGACGATGACGAGGGTCTTGCCCTTTTCGATATCGGCAAACAGCTCGTCGCCATCGGCCAGCCCGTAGAAATAAGCCGGCGTCGGCAACACCGAGACCGGCCCATAGGTATCGGAGGCGAGCGCAAAGTCGGTGAAGACCTTCGGATACATCAGGTATGAGGCGAACTCGAAGTCGCTGACCTCGCGTTCCAGCTTCGTCTCGATGACCTTGCGCTCGGCATCGAGATCGGCTTCCTTCAGCAGCGAGCCGGGACGCACCGTATAGGGCTTTTCGCCCTTCAGTGCCTTCTTCTGCAGCGCTGCCGGCCATCCCGACGGCGGCTGGCCGAGATCGCCCTTCAGCATCGAGACCACCGATTCCGGGAAGGAGACTTCGCGCTCTGGGCTGACGACGTCGGCGACCGTCAGGTCCTGGCTGACCATCATCAGCGCCATGTCGCCGACCACCTTGGAAGAGGGCGTCACCTTGACGATATCACCGAACATCTGGTTGGCGTCGGCATAGGCCTGCGCCACTTGGTGCCAGCGGGTTTCCAGTCCCAGCGAACGGGCCTGCTCCTTGAGGTTGGTGAACTGGCCGCCCGGCATTTCGTGCAGATAGACTTCCGAGGCCGGCCCCTTGAGGTCGCTTTCGAAGGCCGCATACTGATTGCGCACCGCTTCCCAATAGAAGGAGATGCGGCGGATCCATTCCGGATCGAGGCCGGGATCACGCTCGGAGCCGGAGAGCGCCTCGACGATCGAGCCGAGACAGGGCTGCGAAGTACTGCCGGAAAGCGCATCCATCGCCGCATCGACGGCATCGACACCGGCTTCGACGGCGGCAAGAACGGTGGCGGCCGCAATGCCCGAGGTGTCATGGGTGTGGAAGTGGATCGGCAGGCCGGTCGCCTCGCGCAGCGCCTTGAACAGCACCTTCGCCGCCGCCGGCTTCAACAGACCCGCCATATCCTTGACCGCGATGATATGGGCGCCGGCCTTTTCGAGCTCGACCGCAAGCTCGGTATAGTATTTCAGGTCGTATTTCGGGCGGGCGGAATTGAGGATATCGCCGGTATAGCAGATCGCCGCCTCGCAGAGTTTGTTCTCCTCGGCGATCGCATCCATCGATACCCGCATGTTCTCGACCCAGTTAAGGCAGTCGAAGACGCGGAAGAGATCGATGCCGCCTCTGGCCGCCTGGCGGACGAAATATTTGACGACATTGTCGGGATAGTTGGTGTAGCCGACGCCGTTGGCGCCGCGCAGCAGCATCTGCAGGAGCAGGTTCGGCGCGCCCTCGCGGATCAGCGCCAGCCGCTCCCACGGATCTTCGGTCAGGAAGCGCATGGAGACGTCGAAGGTGGCGCCGCCCCAGCATTCGAGCGACAGAAGGTTCGGCAGCGCATGCGCATAGGTGCCGGCGATCCTGGCGATGTCATAGGTGCGCATGCGGGTGGCAAGCAGCGACTGATGGCCGTCGCGCATTGTCGTATCGGTCAAAAGCACGCGCTTCTCATTGCGCATCCATTCGCCGAATTTCTTCGGGCCGAGCGTGTCGAGCAGCTGCTTGGTGCCGTCCTTGACGCCATTGCCGTTGGCATAGGGCACCACCGGCTTGGCGGCGTTGGCAATCGGCTTCGGCCGGTCCTTGGCCTCGGGATGGCCGTTGACGGTGACGTCGGCGAGATAGGTCAAGAGCTTCGTCGCGCGGTCTTGGCGCTTGACCTGCTGGAACAGCTCCGGCGTGGTGTCGATGAAGCGGGTGGTGTAGCTGTTGTCGCGGAATTTCGGGTGGCCGATGATCGCTTCGAGGAAGGTCAGGTTGGTGGCGACGCCGCGGATGCGGAATTCGCGCAGCGCACGGTCCATGCGGGAAATCGCTTCGGACGGGTTCGGCGCCCAGGCCGTCACCTTGACGAGCAGCGGATCATAATAGCGGGTGATGATCGCCCCGGAATAGGAGGTGCCGCCGTCGAGACGGATGCCGAAGCCGGAAGCCGAGCGATAAGCGGTGATGCGGCCGTAATCCGGAATGAAGTTGTGCTCCGGATCTTCCGTGGTGATGCGGCACTGCAGCGCATGGCCGTTGAGACGGATGTCAGCCTGAGCGGGAACGCCCGATTCCGGCGTGCCGATCGCAGCCCCGTCGAGGATATGGATCTGCGCCTTGACGATATCGATGCCGGTGACCACTTCGGTCACCGTATGCTCGACCTGGATGCGCGGATTGACCTCGATGAAGTAGAATTTTCCGGTATCGGCATCCATCAGATATTCGACGGTGCCGGCGCCGATATAGTTGGTCGCCGCTGCGATCTTCAGCGAATAGGCGGCGAGTTCCTGGCGCTGCGCCTCGGAAAGATAGGGCGCCGGCGCGCGCTCGACGACCTTCTGGTTGCGGCGCTGGATGGAGCAGTCACGCTCGAAGAGATGCACGACATTGCCGTGTGTGTCGCCGAGGACCTGGCTTTCGACATGGCGGGCACGCTCGACCAGCTTTTCCAGATAGACTTCGTCCTTGCCGAAGGCCGCCATCGCCTCGCGCTTGGCCTCAGTCACCTCGCGGGCGAGATCCTTCGGATCGCGGATTGCGCGCATGCCGCGGCCGCCACCGCCCCAGGAAGCCTTCAGCATGACGGGATAACCGATCTCTTCGGCCATCTTCGCCACTTCGGCCATATCGTCCGGCAACGGTTCGGTTGCCGGCACGACGGGCACGCCGACCGAGATCGCCAGATTGCGCGCCGCCACCTTGTTGCCGAGCTGGCGCATCGTATCAGCCTTCGGGCCGATGAAGATGATGCCGGCCTTGTTGCAGGCATCGACGAATTCCGGGCTTTCCGACAAGAGGCCGTAGCCGGGGTGAATGGCGTCGGCGCCGGAAAGCTTGGCGACGCGGATCACCTCATCGATCGACAGATAGCTCTCGATCGGTCCGAGGTCGCGAGCAAGATGCGGGCCGCGGCCGACCTGATAGCTTTCGTCTGCCTTGAAGCGGTGCAGCGCCAGCTTGTCCTCTTCCGCCCAGATCGCCACCGTGTTTATTCCAAGCTCGTTGGCCGCGCGGAACACGCGAATGGCTATTTCAGAGCGATTGGCAACGAGTATCTTGGAAATGGGCAAAACGGTCTCCTCCGACGTTCAGACGCGAGCATGCTGCACCCGCGAAGAAAATTCTTAACTTCTTGTCACAGGAAGTTCAATTTCTCTTGCGACTGCGAAACGCACTTTCTCGCCATGCGAAGACATGTCGACTGGCAGTATGCAGCGATTTTGGCGAAATGGATAAGGAAATGCTCAGCTTATCAGGCCATGGCGGAAAGCGAGCGCCACCGCCTGCTGCCTGTTCTTTGCTTTCAGCTTGTTCTGCAGGCCGTTCATATACCAGTCGACGGTGTGGTTCGAGATCTTCAGCATCTTGCTGATCTCCATCGACGTCATGCCTTCGGCGAGATAATGCAGGATTTCCATCTCGCGCCGCGTCAGCGGCGTCTCGGCGGGCAGCACCGTCTCCAACGCCTCAGCCTCGCCTGTCAGCTCGAGCAACCGCCAGAAGGTCTTGCGCGCGACGGCCTCGAGCAAGGCGATCTCCACCGGCGACAATTCGATCGGTTTGCCGCCGAGACTGAGGCTGCCCAGAATGCCGTTGCGCCCGTGGATCGGAAAGAGATAGCCATCCTCCAATCCGTGGCCGAAGGCATCGACCATCATCTGCTCCATGCGGCGCCGATGCGTGCTGCCGTTGAACGCCGCCATACTCTCCCGCCAGCGGAAAGGCCGTTGCGCATGGGCGAGATAGCGCACCATCGGATCGATCCGGATATATTTTTTTGCGGCATATATCTGCAGCCATCGTTCCGGCCAGCGGCCGGCCAGCGGTGCGGCCCGCAATTCCGAATTCTGCTGCGCCGGTGTCTGCTGCAAATGGCGTAGCAGACCGTAATACTCGAAGCCGGAACCATGGAGGACCTGCTCGAGCTCGTTGACCACGGCGTCCGGATTTGGGCACTCTTCCAGAATTACAAGCACTTGAATCAAGGAATTGATATTCACAAAGCGCCCCTTGTCCGGACCTTAAGTCCGCATCCAGGCCGTTGGCGGCATTTCAATTTCATCGCGAAACGGTCTTTCAAAAATGCAGTCTTTAATTTCAATGCTGTGCTAAACATTTATTAAAATGCAAGCGCAAATTGTCTGGCATATAATCCCGCAGAAATTCGGTTGCCAGACCCTGATGCCGAAAAATGTGAGCAATCTTCACGCGATCCACTGCTCTATGCTATTGATGCAGCTCCGATTTCGTCGCAGCAGGCGATAGAGCGTTCAGCTTGATCTTTCCGCGGGGTGAGCTCTGAATGATCCGTTAATCGCCGGTTCAGGTAGCCTTTTGTAGCATCGCATCATTCCCGTTTTCGCAGATGCACAAGAGGTTAGACGTGTCGCTATTCAAGGTCTATGCAAGAGCTCTGCGCTATCTTGGCGCCTACAAGCTCCGCGTATCCCTGGTCGTTATCGCCAATATTGTTCTGGCGACCATTACCATTGCGGAACCGATCCTGTTCGGTCGCATCATCGATGCGATCTCGGGCAAGGGTGAAGTCAAGCCCATCCTGTTCATGTGGGCGGGCTTCGCCGTGTTCAACACCGTTGCCTTCGTCCTGGTATCGCGCGAGGCCGACCGGCTTGCCCACGGGCGGCGGGCTACGTTGCTGACGGAGGCTTTCGGCCGGATCATTTCCATGCCGCTCGCCTGGCACCACCAGCGCGGCACCTCCAACGCGCTGCATACGCTGCTGCGCGCCTGCGAGACGCTGTTCGGCCTCTGGCTGGAATTCATGCGCAACCATCTGTCGACGGTCATCGCGCTTGCTCTGCTGATACCGACCGCAATGTCGATGGACCTGCGCCTTTCCGCCGTGCTCATGGTGCTCGCCATCGCCTACTGGCTGATCGGCCGCGTCGTCATGAGTCGCACCAAGGACGGCCAGGCTTCGGTCGAGAACCACTACCATACCGTCTTCTCGCATGTCAGCGACTCGATCAGCAACGTGTCCGTGCTGCATAGCTACAACCGCATCGAAGCTGAGACCAAGGCGCTGAAATCCTTCGCTAACCGGCTGCTCGAAGCGCAGTATCCGGTGCTCGACTGGTGGGCGATCGCCAGCGCGCTGAACCGCATGGCCTCAACCATCGCGATGATGGTCGTCCTGATCATCGGCACGATGCTCGTCCAGTCCGGTGAGCTGCGCGTCGGTGACGTCATTGCCTTCATCGGCTTTGCCAACCTGCTGATTGCCCGCCTCGATCTGATGCGTCAATTCGCCACGCAGATCTTCGAGGCCCGTTCCAAGCTGCAGGACTTCTACACGCTCGAGGATTCGGTGCGTGAACGCGAAGAGCCGGCCGGCAGCGGTGAGATCAAGAACGTCAAGGGTGCAGTCGAATTCCGCGACGTCTCCTTCGGCTTCGGCAACAGCTCGCAGGGTCTGCACAATGTCTCCTTCTCGGTGAAGGCCGGCCAGACGGTTGCCATCGTCGGCCCGACCGGCGCCGGCAAGACGACGCTCGTCAACCTGCTGCAGCGCGTCTACGATCCGCAGGGCGGCCACATCCTCGTCGACGGCACCGATATCACCAAGGTGACCCGCAAGTCGTTGCGTCGCCATATCGCCACCGTCTTCCAGGATGCGGGCCTGCTGAACCGCTCGATCAGCGACAATATCCGCCTCGGCCGCGAGGGTGCCAGCGAAGAGGAAATGCGCCGGGCGGCCGAAGCCGCCGCCGCCGCCGACTTCATCGAAACCCGCGAGGATCGTTACGATACGCATGTCGGCGAACGCGGCAACAAGCTCTCCGGCGGCGAGCGCCAGCGCATCGCGATCGCCCGCGCCATCCTCAAGGACGCGCCGATCCTGGTGCTCGACGAGGCCACCTCGGCGCTCGACGTCGAGACTGAAGCCCGCGTCAAGGCAGCGATCGACAATCTGCGTGAGAATCGCACCACCTTCATCATCGCCCACCGTCTGTCGACGGTCCGCGAAGCCGACATGGTGCTCTTCCTGGACAATGGCCGCGTCGCCGAGCAGGGCAGCTTCGACGAACTCAGCCAGAGCAACGGTCGCTTCGCCGCCCTGCTGCGCGCAAGCGGTATCCTGACGGACGACGAAGTCCGCAAGGCCCACGCCACGGAAGCGGCCTGATCGGTCGGGTTTCAAAACAAAGGCCGGAAGGGTAGCTCCTTCCGGCCTTTTTGTTTCTGGGTAAGGCCAGTCCAACTCTCCGTGTACCCTGAGCCACCCCCTCTGCCCTGCCGGGCATCTCCCCCACAGGTGGGGAGATGCCCGGCAGGGCAGAGGGGGTGCCATACGCCGCCACGTCGCCATTCCCGCGATTGACCACCCTGGCGATCTTCCTACCTTCCGCCTTGTCCAAGCATCGGGGGGAAAGCCCATGAAGGTCCTGCGCATCGTTGCCAATATTGCGGCACCCCACATCACGCCGGCCCGGCGGTTCTATCAGGATATCCTCGGCCTCGACGTGATCATGGATCACGGCTGGATCACCACCTTCGGCGCCGCCAGGCCTATGAACGTTCAGGTGAGCATCGCCAGCGAAGGTGGCTCCGGCACGCCGGTGCCGGATCTCTCGATCGAAGTCGACGATCTCGATGCTGCTTTCGCGGCGATGTCGGCCGCCGGTTTTCCGATCGAATAAGGCCCGGTGGACGAGCCCTGGGGTGTCAGGCGCTTTTATGTCCGCGATCCCCTGGGCAGGCTGGTGAACATCCTCGTTCACAAAAACTGAGCCGGCGGGCATGGCCCGCCGGCTCACTTCTATCCGTTCTCCAGGCAAAGCCAGCTACTATTTCCGATTGGTCCGGCGATAGGTGTTTGCCGCCCCGCCGATCCGCACGGGCACCGGGACGGCGGCAACCTCGCTGACGAGCTTGCTCTTGACCTTGCCCTGCTGACGCTTGTGCTCGAGATAGTAGGCATAGCTGAATTGCGTCGCAATACCGGCGATGACGAAGATCGGGCCGACCAGCGGATCCTTGTTGGTGATGTAGAGCACCACCTGGCCGACCATGGCGAGGATCGTGCCGGCGACAAAAATGTTGAGCGAATGCCGGCCGAGGATCGTCAGCGGGTGGTCCGCGGGACGCCGCAGGATGCGGGAGAATGCGGGGATGCTGATAATCAGATAGGTCAGCGCCAGCACATGCAGCAGCCGCGGCAGCGACAAGAAGGTCTTGTCGAAACCGGTGATAACAGGCGGCAGGCCAAGCGCTGCCAGCGAGTTGCCGAAAATCCAGAGATGACCTGTCACCCAGACGAAGGACAGCATGACGTAAGCGGCGGCGACGCCTAGCAATAGCGGATGCCGCGGGATCCGGCCGCCGCGCTTGATATGCAGGATCGAGACGATGCCGATCGAAAATAGGAATTGCCAAGAGAGCGGATTGAGGAACCAATAGCCTTCGATCAGCATGTTGTGCGGCGCCATCTGATAAATGCCGGCGAGCAGCCAGACCGTGCCCGAGACGGCAAGCGCCAGCAGCGGGCTTCGCTCGTTCAGGAGAAGGAGGATCGGCACCATCAGCAGCAACGCCCCGTACATGGGCAGGATATTGTTGTAGCCGATCTGGTGGCCGAGCAGGAGCAGCGCCGGGATACCGTCCTTGAGGTTCATCAGCACCGCCAGAATATTGATTTCGACAAGAAGTCCGGGCCGGTGGAACAGCCAGGCGCCGCAGATGAACAGCGCCAGCGTCATGAATGTCGTGATCATATGGGCGAGGTAGAGCGTGAAGGCCCGCTTTGCCGCCTTGATCGCCATGCTGAGCCGGTTGCCCGGCTGAAAGCGGCTCCCGTAAGCAAGGCCGACGGCAATGCCGGATATCAGCACGAAGGCCTCGGCGGCATCGGAGAAGCCGAAATTCTTCGTCGTCGCATATTCGAAGAACTGCCCGGGAACATGATTGATGAAGATCATGATCAGGGCGAGGCCACGCAGCACGTCAAGCCGTGTATCGCGCCCTGGCGCAGCTGGCGATAGGGAACTGCGCTCGGCGCCGATGGCTTCGGTCAGCGTGCTTGCCATGGGGTGTCTCCTGTTATCCGATTTGCAAACGCGACGACGGCCAAAAGGGTTCCCTTTTGGCCGTTCGCGAATCGCCGTGATGTCTGCGTGGAGAAACGCTTTTATCCGAGCGGATATCCCTCTTCGGGATCGGCGATTTCGCTGCCGTTGATCGACAGAGTGTAGCCGCTGGCATTGGACGCTTTTGAGACCGAAATGCGGTATTTGCCGTCGCCCCGCTCCACCTCTGCCGCAAAACCGTCCCATTCCGACGGGAGCGACGGACGCACATAAAGCCGGCCGTCTTTCAACCGGATACCGAGAATGCCCTCGACGGCAGCGCGGTAGAGCCAGCCGGCCGAGCCGGTATACCAGGTCCAGCCGCCGCGCGCCGCATAGGGCTCATGTCCATAGACGTCGGCGGCGACGACATAGGGTTCTACGCGGTATTGCTCGGCCGAGGCCTTGTCGAGCGCATGGGTGATCGGGTTGAGGATCTGGAAGCAGCGCAACGCATCATCGCCCCGCTTGAGCTCCGCCAGCGCCATCACCACCCAGGTCGCGGCATGGGTATATTGACCGCCGTTTTCGCGCACGCCCGGCGGATAAGCCTTGATATAACCGGGATCCCTGGCGGAATTGATGAAAGGCGGCGTAAACAGCCGGACGATGCGGGCTTCCTCGTCGACCAGTTGATCGAGCACGGCGTCCATGGCCTTGACGGCGCGGGCCGGGTCGCCCTCGCCTGATAGAACGCTCCAGGACTGCGCGATCGAATCGATCCGGCATTCCGGGCTTTCCTTGGAACCGAGCAGCGCCCCATCGTCGAACGTGCCGCGGCGATAGTAGCCGCCGTCCCATCCCGCGGTTTCGAGCGCTTTCTTCAAGTCCTTTAGATGTGCAGACCAGCGCTTTGCGCGCGCAGTGTCGCCGCGCTCTTCGGCATAGGGAATGAAGTTGCGCAATGCACCCGCCAGGAACCAGCCGAGCCAGACGCTGGTGCCGCGGCCGGCGATGCCGACGCGGTTCATGCCGTCGTTCCAGTCGCCGCCGAGGAACAGCGGCAGGCCGTTAGCCCCCTTGCGGGCGATGGCGAGATCGAGTGCCAGCGCCGCATGTTCGTAGACGCTCGCCTTATCCTCGGAAATCTCCGGCTTGTAGAAGGAGTCATGCTGTCCCTCGAGAAGCGCCGGACCTTCCAGGAAGGCGATTTCCTCGTCGAGCACGCTCTTGTCGCCGGTGACGCTGCAATAGTGGTGGATCGCATAGCTCAGCCAGACGACGTCGTCCGAGATCATCGTGCGGACGCCGGCACCCGTTCCCGGCAACCACCAATGCTGGACATCGCCCTCGCGGAATTGGCGCGAGGCGGCGTTCAGGATCTGCCGGCGGGCGATCGAGGGTTCGTGCAGCAGGAAGGCCAGCGTGTCCTGCAGCTGATCGCGGAAGCCGAAGGCGCCGCTTGCCTGGTAGAAGGCGGTGCGGGCCATGATCCGGCAGCCGAGGCTCTGATAGGGCAGCCAGGTGTTGACGAGATTGTTCATCCCGCGATCCGGCGTCGAGATCTGCAGCCTGCCGGTGAAATCCCGCCAGAAGCTGCGGTTTGCCTCGACGGCATCATCGAACGAAGCCTTGCGGATATCGGCGATGACGGCGCGCGCTTCTTCTTCCGTCGGCGTATCGCCGAGGAAGAAGGTGAAGTCGCGCTCCTCGCCGGCGTTAAGCTCGATGTCGATCGCCAGAGCCGCGGCCGGATCGCCGTCGAGTTCGGTCGCACCCGAAAGAGCAGCCGCTGACGTAACGGCCTGCGGCGCCTGGATCGTTCCCGCCTTGCCGATGAACTCGCGCCGGCTTGCGCAGACGCTCGAAGGAGTCTCGCTCGCCGCGAAGAAGGCGGTTCGGTTGGAAAAATCGATGCTGTAGGGATTGGTGGCAAACAGCGCGCCCGTCTCCTCATCTTGGCTCGACAAGATGAAGGGTGCGGTGCGTCCCGGATTGCTGCCGAGGACCCATTCAACGTAACCGTAGAGCCGCAGCCTGCGGCCGGTCGAGCCGGTGTTGCGCAGGCGCAGGCGCTGCAGCTTCACCGGCTTGTCGCGGGCGACCGTCTGCGTCAGCTCCAGTGCGATATCGTGCTGGATGCTCGAGAAGACCGAATAGCCGAGCCCGTGGCGGGCCTCAAAACGAACGTCCGGCCGGCGCGACAGCGCTGCGAACGGCGTCATGACCGCACCGCTGTCGAGATCGGCGAGATAGAAGGCCTCACCCGAACGGTTGACCACCGCATCGTTCGACCAGGAGGTCAGCTGGTAATCGCGCGAATTGACGCTCCAGGTGAAGCCAGCGCCTTCGGCCGACACGTGAAAGCCGAACCTGTCGTTGGAAATGACGTTGATCCAGGGCTGGGGCGTCGCATGGCCCCCGGGCAGGCGAACGACATATTCGCGGCCGTCTCGGGCAAAGCCGCCGATGCCGTTCCAGAAGTCGAGATCGCCTCCCTCCTCGATGACGACGGCCGGCACGACAGGCGGCGGCACCGGAGCGATGCGCTTGACCGGAACCTTGTTGCGCTCGGCGCGCTCCATTTCCTGCAGTTCATCTTTCGAGGGTGCAAAGAGGGCGACGGCGCGGTTGATCTGGTCGACCACCTTGCCGTTCTTCGCATGCAGGGTGACGCGGGAAGCCGCGATCACCGCATGATAGGTGCTCTCCTCCATCAGGTCCTTTCGAACCGCGAAGATATGCTGACGTAACCCGTCGGCCTGGCCCATGCGGCGCACGTTCTCGCACATGGCGTCGAGCGCGTGCTGCATGTCCTGCGCGTAGGAAGAGGCGCGTTCGTTCATGATGATGAGATCGGCGGTGACGCCGCGCGAGCGCAGATATTCCTGCGCCAGCAGCGCCTCGCGGGCGATATCGAGATCCATGTCGTCGTTGACGCGCAACGTGAAAATCGGAAAATCGCCGGAGATCGCCAAAGGCCACAGTGCCGATTGCGACTGCAGGCCGGCCTCGACCGTCGCTTCATCCTTGCGCAACTGCATGTCGGGATAGACGAGGTAGCGCCCGAGATGCTGGAAGGCTGCCGCCTGCTGCGAGGTGACGCCGACATGGCGCATCTGCACCTGCGTGCGCGTCCAGGCCTGGACGAGTTCGTGGTTGAAGGCGTCGGGGTGACGATAGCGGTTGACCGCCTTGTCGACCTCGTCGCGGTTTGGAGCGGCGATCGTCCAGAAGAACACGCTGACCTTTTTGCCGGCCGGCACACGCACGGTGCGGCGCAGCGACATGACGGGATCGAGCATGAAGCCGTCGCTGCCGGAAAGTGTGGCACCCGGATCGAAGGCCGCCGCATCGGCGAGGCTGCGGCCACGGCCGATGAACTTGCGCCGGTCGGTCTCGAATTCGGTGTGACGGGTGTCGCCGGCATTGTCGACGATCAGATGCGCGATGCTGATGTTCGGCTCATTCGGATCGCGTTTGTTGCGTTCGGCGCGAATGACGTCGCCGCGCTTGCCGATTTCGGTCTTGACGAACATGCGGGCGAATGCCGGATGCGCATTGTCGGTATCATCCGAGGTGATGACAGGTTCGAGATAGGAAGTGACTTCGATGAAACGGTCTTCCGTGCCCATGTTGAGCAGGGTGACGCGGCGGGCCTCTGCATCATGCTCCGTTGCGATGATGCACTCCACCTCGCTCGTCAGATCACCGACCGTCTTGATGAATTGCGCCTTTTCGTCAGCGAACTCGACCTTGATCTTTTCACCCTCGACGCCCTTCGGCTCTGCCGTCGCCGACCACCATTCGTTGGTGGCGGTATCGCGCAGGAAGATGAAGGTGCCCCAGCGGTCTTCGGTCGGATCGGCCTTCCAGCGGGAAACGGAAAGGCCGTTCCAGCGGGAATAACCGGCGCCCGTCGCCGTCAGCATCAGCGAGTAGTGGCCGTTCGACAGGAACACGAGTTCACGGTCGCGCGAAGCCGGATCGCTGATCTTCCGGATCTCCGGCCGCAGCAGATCGTCCTGGATGCTCGCCGGCGTGTCGGATTCATGCTTGCCGCTCATGACCGGAATGTCGCGCGGCGCCTTTTCCTGCAGCAGAAGCTCCGCCGCCTCGATAACCGGGTCGGAATGGAAGAGCTCGCGCAGATGGCCGTTGAAGGCGACGTTGGCGACGGCGGCGATCGACATGCCGTGATGGTGGGCATAATAATTGTAGACCACCGCGCATTTCTTGCCTTCCGGCACGCGCGTCGGCGTGAAGTCGACGGCGTCGTGGAAGCCGAACTTGCCGAGCGCGCCGACCTTGCGCAGCCGCTGCAGGTTTTCAAGTGCGCCCGGCGGGTCGTACTGGCTGGCCAGCAGCGAAGCATAGGGCGCGATGACGGCATTGTGGCCGAGGCCGCGCTTGAGACCGAGCGTCGGCACCCCGAAATTCGTGTACTGATAGTTGAGGTTATGGTCGCGGGCATTGAAGGCCGCTTCCGAAATACCCCACGGAATACCGAGCTTGCGGGCGTAATTCATCTGCTCGACGACAACAAGATTGTTGGTCTGGTTGAGAATACCGCCGCCGCGCTCCTGCATGACGAGCGGCGGCATCAGATATTCGAACATCGAGCCGGACCAGGAGACCAGCGCGCCGCGCGATCCCACCGGCACGACCTGACGGCCGAGGCGGTACCAATGTTCGGTCGGCAAATCGCCCTTGGCGATGCCGAACAGGCTGGTCAGGCGGCATTCGGAAGCCAGCAGATCGTAGCAGGCCTGGTCGAGCTCGCCGCTTTCGACGCGGTAGCCGATCGAAAGCAGGCGACGTTCCGGTCGGAACAGGAAGCCGAAATCCATCGAGAAGGCGAGATCGCGGGCCTTGTCGCGCAACGCGACCAGACGCGGCCGGAGCGCATCGACCTTGGAAAGATCGAAGGTGCTGTCTGATATATGCGCCTCGCAGACCTTCACCAGCGACGCCGCCCATTGGGTGACTTCTTCGCTCTGCTTCGACTTGACCTCGTGGTCGAGATTGGCGGCGAGCTTTTCGATGTCGCGGGCGAGAACGGCGAGGTTGATGATGCGGATCGAGGCGAATTCGTGCTCGCGCTTGACGGCGGCAAGCGCGTTCTGGAAGCCGACAATGCGCTCTTCCAGGCGCCGGCGTAGCGGCCGCACGGTCTTGCGGTCATCAGGCAGGTCCGCCAGCACTTCGCCCAAAATGCCTGCCGTATCGCCGACACCGTCGAGATTGCCCTGCATGTGGGCAGAGGGCGCCTCGGCCCAGTTGCGGCAGGCCGAAGAAACGGCGATCAGGTGGCCGGCGAGATTGCCGCTGTCGACGGCTGAGACATAACGCGGCCCAAGCGTCTGCAGCGTATCGCTGTGATACCAGTTGAACAGATGGCCGCGGAATTTCTCCATTTTATCGATTGTGGCAATCGTCTGCTCCAGCCGCTCGAGCGTCTCCTCGAAGGAGAACCAGCCGAATTGCCGGCCGGAGACGACGGAAAGCAGATAGACGCCGATATTGGTCGGCGAGGTGCGGGCCGCGACGATGACATGCGGCGTTTCCTGGATATTATCCGGCGGCAGATAATTCTGCTCGGCCGTGGTGAAGGTCTCGAAATAGCGCCAAGTGCGCCGGGCGATCTTGCGCAACTCGCTCGACACGGAATCGGCGACTTCGAGCCGGTCCTCGGTTTCCGCCGACTGGCTGACATACCAGGCGACGACAGGCGAGAGAATCCACAGCAGCGCGAAGGGAATGCCGACGAGGAAAGCGTTGTCGCCGGGAAGAGCGGCGAAACCAAGCGCCAGCAGCGCCAGCACCGGCGCATGCCACATCTGCTTGTAATAAGAGGCGAGGGTGCCTTGCCCGCCGGCCTGAACGCTGGCGGCGGTCCGCCACTGCAGCATCAGCTTGCGGCTGACGAACAGGCGGTAGAGCGAACGGCCGATCGCATCCGCCATCATGCAGGCGGAGTCGGCGATGAAGACAATCCGCAATGCGACCTGCGCATTGGCGGCGGTGATATCCGACCAGACCGTATAGAGATGGGCGCGGGCGACGATGTCGCTGGTGCGCGGGATGATGCCGTTGATCAGCGACAGCGTCGGCGCCACGAAGAGGCAGAAGATCAGCAGAATCTGCCAGACGAGCGCGCCGAGCGGACCCATGAAATACCAGCCGAGCACGGAAGCGAAGAACCAGGCGATCGGCGTCAGCGACCGGCGGAGATTGTCGAACATCTTCCAGCGGCCGAGGGCCGTGACGCCGTATTTCGGATTGAACATGTAGGGCAGGAGCTGCCAGTCGCCGCGCGCCCAGCGATGCTGGCGCGAGGTCTCCACCTCGTAGCGGATCGGGAAATCTTCGACCAGCTCGAGATCGGTGACGAGGGCGCAGCGCGCCATCGAACCTTCGAGAAGGTCGTGGCTGAGCACGGAATTCTCGTCGATCCGGCCCTTCAGCGAGGCTTCGAAGGCATCGACATGATAAAGCCCCTTGCCGGTGAAAGTGCCCTCGCCGGCGAGATCCTGATAGACGTCGGAAACCGTGAAGACATAAGGATCGAGGCCGCGGTTGATCGAAAAGACGCGCTGGAAGACCGAGGCGTCCTTGCCCGTCGTCAACGACGGCGTGACACGCGGCTGCAGCACGCCGTAGCCGCTTTCGACACGACCGGTTTTCGGATTGATGACCGGACGGTTGATCGGATGATAGAGTTTGCCGACGAGCTTGGTGACGGCGTCGCGCATCAGGCGCGTGTCGGCGTCGAGCGTCATGACATATTGCACATTGGCCGGCACGGCATTGGCGCCCGGCAGATATGTCGTGTCGCGGTCGCCGCGCAGCAGCATGTTCAGCTCGTGCAGCTTGCCGCGTTTGCGCTCCCAGCCCATCCAGACGCCTTCCGAGGCGTTGTAGAGGCGGCGGCGGTGCAACAGGTAGAAACGCGTCTTGCCGTCATAGGCATAGCGGGCGGAAAGATTGGCGATCTCGCGCCTGGCATAGTCAAGAACCTCGAGATCGGCGGGCGTCTCCTCGACATCGCTGTCCGGCCAGTCGCTGAGCAGCGCGAAATAGATCTCGCCGCGCGGATTGGCGAGATAGTGGACCTCGAGATTGCGAACGTGGTCGTCGACGCTGTCGCGGTTCGAGATCAGGCAGGGCACGACGAGCAGCGTGCGCGCATCCTCCGGAATGCCTTCCTTGAACTCGTAGCCGACGAGACGCGCTGGCGTCACAAAGAAAGAAAGAAGCGTGTTGAAGAGGCCTGTCGCCCCCTCCGATGCCGGCAGCGAGAACATGATCAGCAGCACGGCGATTTCGAGTGCACCCATGCCGGCACTAGCCATGAAGTTGCCGACAACAGCCATGGCGATAACAGTCAGCAGCATGACCGGTACGGCAATTGCCAGCCAGTTGAACTGGCGCACGGCGCGCACGAAATGCTGGGTGACTGTCGGGCGATAATTCGCCCGTGCCTCGAGCTTCGGTCGCTGCGCGCCGGATAGGAAGCCGCCGACATTCGGTTCATGCGGCTGCGGTTCGCCGGAGGCCTTGGCGGCATCCGTCATATCGAGCGCCAGCTGGGCGATTTCCATTTCAGTCAGCGGCGAACGCTTCGCCAGCTTTTCGATCTGCTTGCGATATTTGTTGCGCGAGCCGGAATCGAGAATGCCGTAGTCCGAATGTTCCCATAGCAGTTTGTCGACATGGCTGACCTGCTCGACCCAAACCGACCATTCGGTATCGTCGATCTCGCGCAGGCTGCGGATGATGTTGCCCATCGTCACATTGCCGGAGGAGAGACGGCTGTGTTCCGCCGTCGTCGCCTCTTCGGTGTTCCGGCCAAGCTCTTCGAGCCGCTCGTCGAGCCAGGTGATCGCCAGGCTCGAGGTCTGCGAGCCGTCACGCAGGCGGTAGAGGAACTGCGTCGAGAAGGTATTGTCCTCGGCAAGCGGTTCCAGCGTCTTCAGATAGGCGGCTGCCTTGGCCGGATCGGTCAGGCGCACCAGCTCGTCGGCGGCCTCGTTGGCGCGGCGGCGCAGGCGGCGGCTGGCTTCCACACGGCTCGAAATACGGCGAAGGTTTTCGACGAGCACGTAGCGCACCAGCGAGGGCAGCGCCCAGAGTTCGCCGATCCTCAGCGTCTCGTTGGCCTGGAAGCCGTCGACCAGCGCCGTCAGGCTTTCCTGCGAGATCGTGCTGTGGGTATGGGCGACGTAGAGCCAGGCAAGCACCAGAGTGCGGGGAATCTCGACACCGCCGACAGGCATGGTCGGCAATTCGCGGTAGAAGCGGCGGGGGAAGTCACGCCGCACCTCCTGGATCGCCTCCTCGACGATGTAGTGATTGTCCAGCAGCCATTCCGCCGCAGGCGTGATCGTCTCGCCGGCCTCCACATCCGTCGCCGTCGTGCGATAGACGCGCAGGATTTCCTTCTGATTTTCCTTGTGGCGCGCGAAGAAATCGAAAGGGGCGAAAGCCGGCAGCTTATCGACGCCGTTGCGGGCGACGGCATCGCCCATCGCCTTAATGTCCTCGATGGAAAGATAGGTCGAGCGGATCGAATCATTGTGATCGATCTGCTTCATCTCGGGTTCGCGGGGAAGGCTCGGAGAAAGAATGGCAATAGACATGGGTTCGGTTCTGGATCCAAACAAAGTTATGGCTGGTTTTGCTCAGCCTTTTGCACTGCTTATCATGACTGCTACATGAACGGGCCCCGATTCGTCGAAGATCGATGAAGCTGGGGGAATGACGTCGGCAGACGATGCAAACGGACGAGGCTTTGTAGCAGGATCGCCCCCAAAGGGCGATCGTTACCCTCTGCGCAAAACCATGTCGAAAAGTTGGACACCATCGCAACAATTCAAGTCAAGGGGTGCAGACCAGCGGAGCAGCGCTCGCTTGCCGGTGCGGGGCGAAAGAGGTCGCATGGCAATCATAAAATCGGCCGTCGACAGAACGAGATCAAAAATGCGCCGCATCTGGGTGGATGCGGCGCATCTGCAATTGGAAAAGATAGAGAATGATCAAGGGCGGAATACCGGGACAGATAAGATGCCCGGATTCACTAATTGCGGCACCCGCCAAAGCCCCGGCCGCTGCCGAGGCTTGTTATCCGCCAATTAACCGACGACGCCGAAGACCATCGCCACCACAAACAGAAATGCCGCAGTGAAAATTGTCCCATGGAGCACCGTCTGAAGCCTGTGACGCGCGGCGTGCGGCTTCTTGGTCGGTACGGAACCATAGTGGTTCACGTGAGTATGCGAAATACCCAGTTCTGCCATATGTCGCCTCCGTTGTTCGCGTGCGGCCGGTTGTGCGGCTCGCTGTTATATTTCTTATTCTCTATCAGGTAGGTAGAGATAAATTTCCGTCCAGAGGGAGCGGAAGAGAAAATTCGACCAGCTCTTAGCAGAGCGTGCGCCACGCCCAGATCAACGAGCGCTCGATGGCGTTCTCGTCCTGAGGCGGGTTGGAGGTCTCGATCAGGCGCCGGTCCTTTTCCGCAGGCATGGACACCGTGATCTGTTCTTTGCGGTTGGCTCTAGCCGGAGGATCGAGGTAGCCCATGGTCATCCCGCCGAGAAAGAACATGCCTTGACCTCCATCGATCACGAAAGCTAACAGTCGTTAACAGGATCATGACAGAAGCGGGGCAGCTGTCAATAGTCTAGTTGATTAGTCGTCTTTTAGGGAATCATTATCCATAACGCCGCCGCCCGCCGTTACTTTTCAAGCTTGAATTGATTGCCTTTCAGGCTTTGACGAACCCCTTGCTCGCGATCATCAAATTTCTCGTATAGTCCTGTTGAACCGCGCCCTCTGCCAACGCTTGCGAGCTCAATCGTTCGACAATGGCGCCGTTGCGCATCACGGCGAGCCTATCGCACATATGGGTGATCACACCGAGATCGTGGCTCACCATTATGAAGGTGAGTTTGCGGTCGCTGCGGATCTGCTCGAGCAGGTTCAGCACCTCCGCCTGCACCGAGGCATCAAGCGCCGACGTCGGCTCGTCGAGCAGCAGAATCGACGGCTCGACGATCAGCGCCCTGGCGATCGCCACGCGCTGCCGCTGGCCACCGGAAAGCTGATGCGGGTAGCGGAAACGAAAACCATTGCCGAGACCGACTTCGTCGAGCGCACGGGCAATGCGCCTGTCGTTGTCCCCGATGCCGTGGATCGCAAGCGGTTCGAGCAGCAGCCGGTCGATCGTCTGGCGCGGATGCAGCGAGCCATAAGGATCCTGGAAGACCATTTGCACGCGCCGATAGAAGGCCTTGCTGCGCTTTGCGCCTTTCAATGCTTCGTCGTCGACGTGGATCGCGCCGCCGCTGATCGGCGCAAGTCCGGCCACGGCGCGCAGCAAGGTGGATTTTCCCGAGCCGGACTCGCCGACGAGACCGAAGGATTCACCGCGTTCGACATCGATGCTGACGTCCTTCAGCGCGTGAAATTCATCGTAGACGACGCTGAGATTGTCGACATGGAGTGCTGCGCTCATGCCGCCCACTCCGGCTTGCGGTCGAGCACCGGCAGGGGATGACGGCTGGCGCCGATTTCGGGCATGCAGTTCAGCAGTCCTTGCGTATAGGGATGCTGCGCATGTCTGAGATCGGCGGCCGCAAGCTCCTCGACGATCTTTCCGGCATACATGACGATGACGCGATCGCAGAACGTGGAAACCAGCCGGAGATCATGGGAGATGAAGATCAATCCCATGCCGCGCTCCGACACCAGCCTGTCCATGATTCTGAGCACATCGAGCTGCACCGTCACGTCGAGCGCCGAGGTCGGCTCGTCGGCAATCAGCAGTTCCGGCCCGGCGATCAGCATCATGGCGATCATCGCACGCTGCCCCATGCCGCCCGAAACTTCGTGCGGGTGCAGGTCGAAGACGCGTTTCGGATCGCGGATCTGCACGGCCTCCAGCATGGCGAGCGCTCGCTCGCGCGCCTCCGCCTTGCCGACCTTTTCATGGGTGCGCAGCGTTTCGCAGATCTGCCGGCCGATCGTCATGACAGGATCGAGCGAATATTTCGGATCCTGCAGGATCATGGCGATGCGTTTGCCGCGCAGCCTGCGCCTTTGCCCGGCCGAGGCCTTGAGGAGGTCGATGCCGCTGAAATCCAGCCTGTCGGCCGTGACGATGCCGTGTTTCGGCGTCAGGCCCATGATCGCCCGGCCGGTCTGCGACTTGCCGGAGCCGGATTCGCCGACGATGCCGAGCCTTTCCTTGCCGAGTGTGAAGGAGACGCCGCGCACGGCCTCGATCAAGCCGGTGCGCGTGGGGTAGCTGACCTTGAGTGTGTCGACCGTCAGAAGCGTCGTCACTGGCCGCTCTCCTTCGGATCGAGTGCGTCGCGCAGGCCGTCGCCGAGCAGATTGAAGCCGAGGCTGACGATGAGGATAGCGATGCCGGGCATCGCCGCCACCCACCATTGATCGAGGATGAAGCGCCGGCCCGAAGCAATCATCGCCCCCCATTCCGGCAGCGGCGGCTGCGCGCCCAAGCCGAGGAAGCCGAGGCCGGCGGCCGTCAGGATGATGCCGGCCATATCGAGTGTCACGCGCACGATCAGCGAGGAAATGCAGAGCGGCATGACATGGCGCACAATGATGCGCAGCGGCGAGGCACCCATCAGCCTCACCGCCGAGATATAGTCGGACCGCCGCACCGTCAGCGTTTCGGCGCGGGCGATACGGGCATAGGGCGGCCAGGAGGTGATGGCTATGGCGATGATCGCGTTCTGGATGCCGGGCCCCAGTGCTGCGACGAAAGCGAGCGCCAGCACCAGCTTCGGAAAGGCGAGGAAAATATCGGTGATGCGCATCAGCGTCGCATCCACCCAGCCGCCGGCATAACCGGAGACGGTACCGACGATCAGGCCGATCGGTGCCGAGATGACGGCAACGAGCACGACGACCAGCAGCGTCAAACGCGATCCGTAAATCAGCCGCGAAAAGATATCACGGCCCTGATCGTCGGTGCCGAGCAGGAATTCACCCGTTCCCGGCGGCAGCAGCCGGGCATTGCGCAGATCGCCGACGACGGGATTGTGCGTGGCGATGATATCGGCGAAGGCGGCGATGAAAAGCAGCGCCACGATGATCAGCAGGCCGACGACGGCAAGCCGGTTTGCGGTGAACTGCCGCCAGGTGACATAGGCGCGGCCGAGCCGCGCCTGCATGCGCGATTGCGGCCGGTCGGACAGCAGCCAGTCGCGGCGGCTCATCGTTGGCAATGGGCTGGCGGGAGCCGTCATCGGTTTCGCGTCCTCGGGTCGAGCGTCCGGTAGAGAAGATCGGACAGAAGATTGATGCCGATGAAAACCGTGCCTATGACGATCGTGCCGCCGAGAACGGCGTTCATATCGGCATTCTGCAGCGAGTTGGTGATGTAGAGCCCGATGCCCGGCCAGGAGAAGACGGTCTCGGTCAGTACCGATCCTTCGAGCAGGCCGGCATAGGAAAGCGCGATGACGGTGACGAGCGGCACGGCGGCGTTGCGGAGCGCATGCCCCCAGATCACCCGTGTTTCCGAAAGCCCCTTGGCGCGCGCGGCAACGATATATTCCTGCGACAGCTCGTTCAGCATGAAGCTGCGGGTCATGCGGCTGATATAGGCAAGCGAGAAATAGCCGAGCAGCGAGGCGGGCAGGATGATGTGGCGGAACACATCATAGAAAACATCCCACTGCCCCTGCCAGGCGCTGTCGAGAAGATAGAAGCCGGTGATCGGCGTGAATGTATATTCGAAGACGATGTCGATGCGGCCGGGAAAGGCCACCCAGCGCAGCTGCGCATAGAAGATGACGAGCGAGATCAGCGCCAGCCAGAAGATCGGCACCGAATAACCGATCAGGCCGATGACGCGCACCACCTGGTCGGCGATACTGCCGCGGCGCACGGCGGCGAGAACGCCGAGCGGAACGCCGACGCAGGCGCCGATCAGCGTTCCGAGCGTCGCGAGCTCGATCGTCGCCGGCATGACGCGGCGGATATCGACCATGACGGGGTTGGTCGTCAGCACCGAATTGCCGAAATCGCCGGACAGGACGCCTTTGACATAGATGTAGAACTGCTCATAGAGCGGCAGATTGAAGCCCATATCCCGGCGCACCCGCTCGACGACATGGGTGGGGGCGCGGTCGCCGAGGATGGCGAGCACGGGATCGATCGGCACGACGCGGCCGATGAAGAAGGTGACGGCCAGAAGGCCGAGATAGGTGGTGACGGCGGCGAACATGAACCGCCCGACCGCCTTGGCGAAGGTGCTGGCACGGCCCCTTTTTGGCCGCGCCGCCACCTGTGTTGCTTCGATGGTGCTCAAGCGATCAATCCTGCCGGGTCATTCCTTGGCGATCGGCCCGACGAAGTTGGTATCGAAGCTCGGACCCAGCTTGAAGTCCTTCAGGTTCTTGCGATAGCCGGCCACCTCGGTCTGCTGGAAGATAATGACGAAGGGGCTGCTGGCGAGGAACTTCTTCTGAATGTCCTCGTACATGGCAGCACGCTTCTCACCGTCGCGCTCGAGCAAAGCCGCCTTGGCTTGCTTGTCGAGTTCCGGCGCCTCCCAGGTGTTGCGCCACGCAAGGGTCTTCACCGTGCCGGCATCGGAATTGTCGGGATTGCTGGTGAAGGTGTCGGCATTGGAATTCGGGTCGAAATAGTCCGAACCCCACTGGCCAATATACATATCGTGGGTGCGGGCGCGATATTTGGTCAGCGTCTGCTTGCCGTCGCCGGGGATGATCTCCAGCTTCACGCCGGCCTGGGCCAGCGACTGCTGCATCGATTCGGCAATCCCGGTTACCGGCTGGGTGTTGCGCACGTCCATCGTCACCGAGAAACCGTCGGGCAGGCCGGCCTTGGCCAGCAGTTCCTTGGCCTTGGCGACATCGAGCTTGTAGGGATTCTCATCGAGCGCGCCGAGTTGGCCCTCCGGCAGGAAGGTCTGATGGATCTCGCCGATACCCTTGATCAGCGTCGCGCCGATCGCATCGTAGTCGACCAGATATTTGAAGGCCTGCTGGACTTCCGGCTTCTTCAGGTTCTCGTTCTTGTTGTTCAGGCTGACATAATAGATCGTGCCCTTCGGCGCGCTTGTCGTCGCCAGATCGGCATTCTTCGAAACGGCGTCGATGTCGCCCGGCTCGAGATTGCGGGCAATGTCGATATCGCCGGCTTCGAGCGCCAGCCGCTGGGCCGAGCTTTCCTTCATGGCGCGGTAGATGACACGATTGAGCTTCGGCTTGTCGCCGTAATAATTGTCGTTGCGCTCCAGCACGACGACTTCGTTGGCCCGCCATTCGCGCAGCTTGAAGACGCCGGAGCCGGCATAGCCTGTTTTCAGCCACTCATTGCCGAAATCATTGTCGTATTTGTGCTCGGCATCCGGCGTTATCGCCTTCACATGCTCCAGCACGAGCTTTTTATCGACCACGGAGGCAACCGTCGCCGTCAGGCAGTTGAGCACGAAGCTCGGGGCATAGGGCTTGTCGACGGTGAAGACGAAAGTATTGGCATCGGCCGCCTTGGCCTTTTCGGTGACATTGTCGCCGGTCAGGCCGAACTGGGTAAGGATGAAGGCCGGGCTCTTGTCGAGCTTGACGGCGCGCTCGAACGACCATGCAACGTCTTCGGCGGTGATCGGATTTCCCGATGCAAATTTGAGGCCTGGTTTCAGCTTGAACGTATAGGTCAGGCCGTCATCCGAAACGCTCCAGCTTTCGGCAAGATCGCCTTTCACCTTGGATGTGTCGGCGAGATCGAGACGGACGAGCAGGCTGTAGCTGTTGCTGGTGATCTCTGCGGTCGAAAGCTCGAAAGCCTCGCCGGGATCCATCGTGATGATGTCGTCGATGGCAAGCCCTTCGACCAACGTGTCTTTGGGCGTTTCGGCGAAGGCGGAAGGTGCCGTCATCATCAGGAGCGAAAGAGCGGCTCCGGCGGAAAGCAGGCGGAAATTACGGCTGAGCTTGGTGATCATCATGGTCTGTTCCCCTGTTCTTGATTGATTACGAAGCGTTTTGTCGGTCGTGCCCATTAAAACTATTGTCCGTTTTCAGCGCGTCCAGAGGCGCGCAGCGCTTTAGACGCAATCCTCCCGCCAAGCTTGTGCCAGAATACGAAGCCAATTTTCGCGGGCAAGTTTCGTGAGATCGGCCTCACCATAACCAACCTCCCGGAGAGCGGCAATCAGCTTCTGATTGCCGGCGGCATCGCCGATCTCTTCAGGAATGGTAGCACCGTCGAAGTCCGATCCGAGCGCCACACAATCGATGCCGATGCGGTTCACGAGATGGTCGATGTGACGGATCATGTCGGCAATCGGCGTATCGCTGTCCGAGCGGCCGTCCGGACGCAGCATGGCGGTGGCATAGTTGATGCCGACCAGGCCGCGGCTTTCGCGGATCGCATCGAGCTGCCTGTCCGTCAGGTTGCGCGCGACCGGCGTCAGCGCATGGGCATTGGAGTGGCTGGCGACCAGCGGCTGGTCGGTCGTCTTCGCCACGTCCCAGAAGCCCTTCTCGGTGATATGGGCAAGGTCGACCAGAATGCCGAGGCGATTGCATTCCCGCACCAGCGCAAAACCGGCATCGGTGAGACCTGGCCCGGTGTCCGGCGACATCGGGAAGGCGAAGGGCACACCATGACCGAAGACGTTGTGCCGGCTCCAGACCGGCCCGAGCGAGCGCAGGCCAGCAGCATAGAATACCTCGAGTGCCGACAGGTCGGCGCCGATCGCCTCACAGCCCTCCATATGCATGACGGCGGCGAAAATCTCCTCCGCCATAGCGCCGCGGATGTCCTTGACCGTGCGGCAGAGACGCCAGGCGCCGGCCTGGTCTAGCCGCAGCGCGATCGCTGCCATTTCTGTGGCGATAGCAAGGGACGGAAGCGGATCAAGCGGGGCAGCCATCGGCGTGACATAGCGGCCGTCGGCATCTGGATCGGCGAAGACGAGATCGCCCGAGGGAATATAGATGGCGCAGAGACCACCGGACAGACCGCCCGCTTTCGCCCGGCGCGCATCGATATGGCCGACCGTCGTGCCGTCCGCAAATTCCGCGATAGGGTCGCTGCCGTCTTTTGAATGTGTCCAGAGTCGAAGGAGAACGTCGTTGTGACCGTCAAATACGAATTGCATCTGTCTTCCTGCGCTGCCCTACTGCCTAATTCCTTAAATCGGAATCGATTTAAGGATAAAATTATGCAGCATTCAAAGTGCTACAGCGTCCTTTGCGCGTCTTTTCAGACGCGCGGCGCTGTAGCGGGCGAATGAAGCAGCCAGAATAGAAAAGCTGGTGGAATTCGCCATCTCTTTTTTTGAAAATCGGTCATCGGCGCCAAAACGAAAAACGGGGGCCGAAGCCCCCGTAAAATCATGAATGATGTCGGCCGGGATCAGTGCTTGCGGCGCTTCTTCTGTCTGTAGACGTCGATGACGACGGCCGCGACGATGATGAAGCCTTTGACGATCTCCTGGTAATAGGCGTCGATCCTGAGGAAGGTGAAGCCCGATGTCATGACGCCGAGGATGATGGTGCCGATGACGGTTCCGGTGATGCGGCCGACGCCGCCGGTGAGCGAGGTGCCGCCGATGACGGTCGCGGCGATCGCATCGAGCTCATAGCCGACGCCCATGCTGGCCTGCGCGGTTTCCGCACGTGCTGCCGTGACGATGCCGGCAAGGCCGGCGAGCAATCCGGCAATCACATAGACCTTGACGAGATGCGCCTCGATATTGATGCCGGAAACGCGCGCCGCCTGCGGGTTGGCGCCTATGGCATAGGTGAACTTGCCGTAGCGGGTGTAGCGCAGCGCAATGTGAAAGATCAGCGCGACGACCAGGAAGACGACGACCGGCCAGGCCTTGGTTCCGATGAAGTGAAACTGCTCGGTGATGCCGGAAACCGGCTGTCCCTTCGTATACCACTTCGCCACGCCGCGGGCCGACACGAACATGCCGAGCGTTGCGATGAAGGGCGGGATCTTCGTGTAGGCGATGAGTGCGCCGTTCGCCAAACCCGCAGCCGCGCCGATCAGCAGGCCGACCATGATCGGCACGAAAGCCGGCAGGTCGGTCAGCGAGGGGAAGACGGCCCGTCCCCAGGTGGAGGACTGAGCGAAGCTTGTTGCGATCATCGCCGTCATGCCGACCACCGAGCCGGATGAAAGATCGATGCCACCGGTAATGATGACCTGGGTGACGCCGACAGCGATGATGCCGATGACGGAAACCTGCAGGATCATGATTGTCAGGCGCTGCGAATTCATCAGGAAGCTTTGGCCGATGAACATCCAGCCGAGCGCTTCATAGATGAGCGCGATGCCGACGAGCACGAGGAAAATGCTGAGCTCGGTCGGTAGGCGCCGCCGCCTTTGCCGGGTTGCGAGCGGAGCCGCGCCCTCTGCTGCCTTGGTACTCATGTCAAACCTCCCTTGGACGATTGCAGACGGCGCATCACTGCGCAGCCAGCTCCATCACCTTGATCTGCGTTGCTTCATCGCGATTGAGGAAACCGGTCACACGCCCCTCATGCATGACCATGATGCGGTCGCTCATCCCGAGAACCTCGGGCATCTCCGACGATATCATGATCACCGCCACGCCGTTTCGCGCCATCTCGGTGACCAGTCGGTGGATTTCTGCCTTGGCGCCGACATCGATGCCGCGTGTCGGCTCATCGAGGATCAGGATTCGCGGATTGGTGAGCAGCCAGCGCCCGATCAGCACCTTCTGTTGATTGCCACCGGAAAGATTTTCCACCCGCTCGTAGAGATTGGGCGTCTTCACCCGCAGCTTCTTTGCCATGTCTTCGCAGGTCGCCTCGATTGCGCCCTGCTGCACGAAGCCGCCCTTGACGTATCTGTCCTGGAGCACGGCGATCTGCATGTTCTCGAGAATATCGAGGATCAGCAGACAGCCGGTATCCTTGCGATCCTCGGTCAGGAACGCCATCTGGTTGCGGATGGCCTCGGTCGGTGATGAAATCGTCACCGGTTTTCCGTAGAGCTCGATGGAGCCGGAGCTTGCCGGCGTCACGCCGAAGAGCGTTTCGGCGACATTCGACCGTCCGGAGCCGACAAGGCCGGCCACTCCGAGGATCTCACCGGCCCTTACCTCGAAGGAGACGTCCTTGAAGACGCCCTTGAGGCAAAGATCCTTGACGGAGAGCATGACCTCGCCGATCGGCACCTCTTCCTTGGGGAACATCTGGGTGATCTCGCGCCCGACCATCATGCGGATGATGTCGTCGCGGGTGACCTCGGTCGACGCATGCGTGCCGATATAGCGACCGTCGCGGAACACCGAAAACTCGTCGGCGATCTCGAAAAGCTCGTTCATCTTGTGGGTGATGTAGACGATGCCGATTCCCTGCGCCCTGAGGTCGCGGATAATGCGGAAAAGATGCTCGACCTCGCGCTCCGTCAGCGCCGAAGTCGGCTCGTCCATGATCAGCACGTCGGAATTATAGGAAACCGCCTTGGCGATCTCGACCATCTGGCGGTTGGCGACCGAGAGGTAACGGACTTCGATATCGGGATCGATATCGATATTGAGCCGGGCAAACAGCTCCTCGGTCATGCGATGCATCACGCCGTGATCGACAAGACCGAAGCGGTTCTTCGGTTCCCGGCGAATCCAGATATTTTCGGCGACGGTCATGAACGGCATCAGGTTCAGTTCCTGATGGATCATCGCAATGCCGTTCTCCAGCGCGTCGAGCGGAGATTTCAGCTGAATTTCGATGCCTTTCAGCCGGATATCGCCTTTGTCGGGCGTATAGATGCCAGCGAGGATCTTCATCAATGTCGATTTGCCGGCGCCGTTTTCGCCCATCAGCGCATGCACAGAAGCGCGCTTTAGCCGGAACTGCACGTCGTCGAGGGCGACGACGCCGGGGAATTCCTTGCGGACGCCCTCGGCGCTCAACAGATATTCCGCATTCGGAACGGCGCCGCTTGCGCGCACGGCTGCCATGGTGGTCGGGCTGACGGCCATATCATCTCCTCCGGATACGGACAGGCTGAAAGGATGCGGGCATAGCCCGCATCCTGCTTGGCACTCGCCTCAGTTCTTGGCGACGAAGTCCTTGACGTTTTCAGGCGTGACGAGCTGGAAGGGGATGTAGACCTTCTTCTCGACCTTTTCGCCCTTGGCAAGCTTGAGGGCGGTATCGAGCGCGCCCTTGCCCTGGCCGGCGGCGTCCTGGAAGACGGTGACGTCGAGGTCACCTGCCTGCATGGCGGCCAGCGCGTCCTGCGTGGCGTCGACGCCGCCGATGACGACCTTGCTCATATCCTTGCCGGCTGCCTTCAGGGCCTGGATAGCGCCGATCGCCATTTCGTCATTGTTGGAGATGACAGCGTCGAATTCGATGCCGCTGGAGAGCCAGTTGGTCATCAGGTCGGCGCCCTGGGTGCGGTCCCAGTTGGCCGTCTGCTCTTCGACGATCTCGATGCCCTTGCACTCGTCGGTCTTGATGACGTCATGGATGTCCTGGGTGCGCATGCGCGCAGCCTGGTTGGAAAGCTCACCCATGATGACCACGGCCTTGCCCATGCCACCGAGAATGCGGCAGATTTCCTTGGTTTCCAGCGTGCCGGATTCCTGCTCGTTGGAGGCCACGAAAGCCTGCTTCTCAGGAAGCGTGTCGACATTGACCGGCTGGCGGTTGACATAGACCAGCGGGATGCCGGCATCAGCGGCGAGCTTCGACATCGCCGTCGTTGCGTCGGTGTCAACCGGGTTGACGATGATTGCATCGACCTTGGAGGCGATGAAATTCTGGATCTGGCTCTGCTGCTTGGAAACGTCGTTCTGCGCGTCTTCGACCTGCAGGGTGACCCCGCTCAGCGTCTTGGCGTAATCGGTCATGCCGTTGCGCAGCACGGTCAGAAAGTTGTCGTCGAACTTCGCCATCGACACGCCGACCGTTTCCGCGTGAGCGGCCGCCGACATGACGAGCGCCATCGCAGTGCCCAGGATAAACTTTTTCATTTTACTTCCTCCACAAAGCGGTGCCCGGCTGCACCCTCCTCACGCCGGAGCCCCGGGCATCTGCCCTGAAGCCGCAATTCGCTACGCCGCCTCTCCCGCGGCGTCCGCAAAACGGAACAAACAAACCGTAAAATTTGTTCTGCGGAATATTCATTCCATTTTCTGGGAACGGCGTCAAGCCTCTTTAGCGGCAACGAGATGTTGATCGGACGCGCAACGCCATGATCTTCATGACCCGGCGCCTGCATGAGCCGCATTGCAGAAGGCCAACGGAGCCTCCATCTATGGCGGGGTCGAAGACAGGTGCACCGCCGCAGGCGCATTCGATCTCTCGCTGTGACCTGATTATTTGAAGATTTTGGAGACAGACAAATGTCCATTTCGATCTATCGCCTCACCGTTCCGATGTTCCAGCGCGGCCTCGCCAGCCTGAAAACCTATCTCGACAAGGCCGAAGCCTTTGCGCGGGAAAAGAAGGTCGATCCCGCCATATTGGTTGCTGCGCGCCTTGCGCCCGACATGCTGCCGCTTTCCGGCCAATATCAGCGCGCCAGCGACAGTGCCAAATTCACCCTCGCTCGGCTGACCGGCACCGACGCCCCGAAGTTCGAAGACAATGAGAAGACGTTCGACGAGTTGCGCGAGCGCCTGGCAAAGACCGAAGCCTATCTCGGTACATTTTCGGCGCAGGCGCTGGAAGGCGTGGAAGGCCGCCAGATCACCCTGCCGGGCAATAGCGGTATCGTGCTTCCGGGTGATGAATATGTCACCACCTTCGCGCTGCCGAACTTCTATTTCCACGTCGCGACCGCCCACGCCATCCTGCGCAATCAGGGTGTGCCCGTCGGCAAGCGTGATTATCTCGGCTAAAAGGGGTCAGGGCCGGCGCGTCACCGGCCCTTTTTCCGTCAATTCGGTATAGGCAAGCGTCTGATCCAGATGCCGCGCTCTCAGCGACAGCAGCTTTTCGGCATATTCAAGCCGGGTGGCCGCATAGGCCGGATCAGCCGCGACATTTTTGAGCTCCATCGGATCGTCGCTGAGATTGAAGAGCAGCGGCGGCAAGCCGGCAAAATGCACATATTTGAACCGCGCATCGCGGATCACGGCGAGATTGCATTGGTTGGACCTGAGCCCGAAATGCCGTTCCGCCTCGCCGGCGGCGATGTCGCGGAAATCGAACTCCCAGAATGCCGCATCCCGCCATCCCGGCTCGCTCCCGCCGTTGACGAACGGCATGAGCGACCGGCCGTCGAGTCCGTTTTTCGCCTCGATACCGAGCTTTTCGCACAATGTCGGAAAAATATCCGCAGCGCTGGTGAATTGTTCGACGCTTCCCCCTGCGGCGCCGCTTGCGGGATCGCGAATGACCAGCGGGACATGATAGCTGCCGTCGAAGAAGCCACCCTTGCCGAGCGTCCAGTGATCACCCGCCATCTCGGCGTGATCGGACGTGAAGACGACAAGCGTATTTTCCCAAGCGCCTGCATCCTTCAGCGCCTGCCAGATGCGGCCGAGCTGGTCATCGACCTCCGCTATCATGCCGTAATAGATCGCCCGGATCGCCGCAAAGTCCTCGGCGTTCCAGCCGCTGAGCGGCCCGGTTGCACCATAGACGAAGCTGCCTTTGTCGGAGCGCGGCATGGCATAGGCGAGATAGGGGTGACTGCCCTCTTCCGCTTGGGCGTTTGCCGCACGTGCAAAAGCCGGTCTGTCATCCGGCCCGAACATCCGGTTGAACGGTTCCGGCACGGAGAATGGCGGGTGCGGACGCAGGAAAGAAACATGCGCGAACCACGGTCTGTCCTGTTCGCCCATCCAGCGGATGAACTCGCCGCTCAGGAAGGCCGTCTGGGTTTCGTCGCGGGAATAGGCCGGCGCCGCATCGGAGATTGCTCCCGGCTCTGCGCCGACGGGTATATGGATATCGCGGCTGATTGCATCGGTGTGGCCGCGGGATCTGAGCCAGGAGAGCCATTGTCTCTCATGCTCGGGCATAAGCTGGCGGGCGGTGAAGCCAGGCAGCACACCTTCATAGGTCGTCAGGTGCGGATCATTGGCATCCATGCCGCGCGGATCGGGCGCCGTATCGGTATAGCCAAACAGCGTCGGGTCGTACCCCGCCCGCCGGGCCGCCAGCGCCAGATTATCGAAACGGGCGTCGAGCGGCGTGCCGTTGCGGCAGACGCGGTGGTTCATCTGGTAGAGGCCGGTATAGAGCGTCGCCCGCGCCGGCGAGCAGGGGGCAGTCCCGGCATAATGCTGCCGGAACAGCGTGCCTTCGCGCGCCAGCGCATCGATATTTGGCGTTTTGACACACGCATGACCAGCGGCCGACAGACAATCGCCGCGCCACTGGTCCGCCGTGATCAGCAGGAAATTCGGCCTAGCGCCCTTTTCAATGCTGGTTGGTTTTGGCATGCCAGTTCCAGGCGGAGCGGATGATCGCGGACAGATCATATTGCGGCACCCAGCCGAGCACGTCGCGGGCCTTGTCGTTATTGGCGACCAGCGTATGCGAATCGCCCTCGCGACGGCCGATATATTCGACCGGGAACGGCCGATTCGACACGTCCTCGATAGCGCCGAGCAATTCCTTGACCGTCGTGCCGGTGCCGGTGCCGAGGTTGAGCGCGACGGACTCTCCGCCCTTCAACAGATATTCGACGGCGCGCACATGCGCATCGGCAAGATCGAGCACATGGATATAATCGCGCACGCAGGTGCCGTCGCGCGTCTCGTAATCGCTGCCGAACACCTTGAAGCCCTGGCGGCGGCCAAGCGCGGCATCGATCGCCAAGGGGATCGCATGCGTCTCCGGCTGGTGCCATTCGCCGATCCGACCTTCGAAATCGGCGCCGGCGGCGTTGAAATACCGCAGCACCACCGAGCGCAGGCTCTGATACTGGTCGTAGTCGGCAAGCGCCTGTTCGACGATATATTTCGTTCGCCCATAGGGGTTGATCGGCACCTGCCGGTGCGTCTCGTCGAGCGGCACGCTCTGCGGCAGGCCATAGGTGGCGCAGGTGGAGGAGAAGACGAAGGCGTTGATGCTGGCGGCCTGTGCTGCCGAAAGCAGCGTCAAAGTGCCGATCACATTGTTCTCATAGAAGGAAACCGGATCCTTGACCGACTCGCCGACCTCGATCAGCGCCGCGAAATGCAGGATCGCCGCCGGCTTGTGTTTGGCGAGCACCTCGTCCAGCCGGGCGCGATCGCGAATATCGCCTTCCTCGGCCGGCCCCCATTTGACGAACTCGCGGTGGCCGTTGGAAAAATTATCGAAGACGACAGGCTTGTAGCCCTTGTTCGCCAGGTCGAGGCACGTATGCGAGCCGATATAACCGGCGCCGCCGACCACAAGAACCGTTTCACCTGCCATGCACCACCCTTGTTGTTCTTAAAAGTCGGGAGAAACCTAGACGAGATACACGGCAATAAAAAGGAGGAACTGCGACAGCGTGAACGGCAATCGCTCAAATGCCGAACCGCCCGACGCCCGTACGATTTGTGCCTAATCGGCGATTCGTGAATTATTCGCGTGATTTGCATAACCGCCCGTCTTAAGGGCTCATGTGATGCAACGGTCCGCAGCAATCAGCCAGGGAGCGCGTGAATGAGGAAGGCATTGGTCGTCTGGGGCGGCTGGCAGGGCCATGAGCCGGAGCAATGCGCCCGTATCGTCGCCGATCTCTTGCGCGAGGACGGCTTTGCGGTCGAGGTGACCGGCGATCTCGGCATATTCGGATCTCCGACACTGGCGAAAGCCGATCTGCTGGTGCCGATCATCACCGGCGAAAAGCTCGAGAAGGATCATGCCCTTGGCCTGGTCGAAGCGGTGCGCGGCGGGCTCGGGCTTGCCGGCCATCATGGCGCGCTCGCCACCTCCTTCAAGGAAAGCGCGCCTTTCCGCTATGTCTCAGGCGTCACCTGGGTCGCCCATCCCGGCAACATCATCGATTTCCGCGTCGCCGTGACCCGCCAGGACGATCCTGTCATGGAGGGCATTCCCGACTTCGACTACCGCTCGGAGCAGTATTACCTGCACTTCGATCCCACAGTCGAAATCCTGGCAACCACTACCTTCACCGGCGCATACGATCCGGCCGCCCGCAATGTCGTGATGCCGGTCGTGTTCAAGCGCCATTTCGGTGCCGGCCGCATCTTCTATTCCGCTCTCGGCCATGTCGCGGCCGAATTCGACCACCCCTACATGCCGCTCATCCTGCGGCGCGGCCTCAAGTGGGCCGCTCGCCGGTAGGGTCGCAAGACGACTGCCGGCAAGGCCGACCATCGCCTGGATTGCCGCTGACCATTTTGACACACGCGGAATTGGCAATCGCCTAACGCGCCGCTTTCAGCTGCAGGTCGTCTTCGGCAGGAGGCGCCTCATCATAGACCCGCATCAGCCGCCCGGCTGCCTTCAGCTTCGCGATGAGATCGTTTCCGTCGGGCGAAGCCTTCGTCAGCTCCAGCTGCTCGAACTCCTTGAGCGCCTGCGCCCAATGACTTTCCTCGCGCCCCTCCGGCCGGCCTTCCGATTCCCACAGCGAATAAGCGCGCTGGCTGACCCAGGCGTCCTTAGTGTGACTCATAAACCAACCCCAGCCGAACAATTTTTGGAAGAAAATATCGATGGGCGACAAGGTGCCAAAGCGGGCTTTAGGAGTCGTTACGAGGCAGCGTTATTTTTTGGCTAACGGCCATGATTTCGGCGAGACTAACCGCCGATAAAGTCATACGAATTCGCGATACCACGCTTGCGCCTCCTCCTCGGACTTGGAGTGATTTGAATACCGAGTTAGGGTCGGCGCGAAACGACAGCGGTGATCCATGGCAGCAAAGACCACTCTCAACGCGAAGAACCTGGAAGCTCTCGGTGCACAACGTCTCGCCGAACTGCTGATCGAAATCAGCACCGGCAGCGCCGCCCATAAACGGCGGCTTCGCATGGAACTGGCCGGCAATCAGGGCAGCAGCGAGGTCGCGCGTGAGATCCGCAAGCGCCTTAGCAGCATCGCTCGAGCGCAGAGCGTCATCGAATGGCACAAAGTAAAAGCCATCAATGCGGACCTCGAAACGCAGCGATCCGCGATCGTCACCGTCGTGGCCGCCGACGATCCGAAGGAAGCCTTCGATCTCATCTGGCAATTCCTTGCCGTTGCCGATTCGATTTTCCACCGATCCAACAGCAACGACATCGCCTTCCTCGAGACGTTCCATCAGGCATGTGCCGATGCCGGCGTCATCGCCAGCTCCGCGGGCATCGGTACCGATGTCCTTGCCGACAAGGTCTTTACGGTGTTGCAGGATAACGACTACGGCCAATATGACCCGCTGATCGCCGAGATGGTTCCGGCGCTGGGCAAGGACGGCCTCGAACATTTGAAGGGCCTCCTGGTGCAATGGTTGAACGAAGCGGAGGAAGAGCCTGCTGACGCCGACAGGAAAATTCTCGACTGGGGCGGCAGCGGACTGAACGAGATCTATGCCAAGCATCGGCAACAAGCGGCGCGCATCGCTCTGCAGGACATTGCCGATGCCCAGGATGATGCCGATGCCTTCATCGCCCAGCAGCCGGAAGAGACCTTAAGGGCGCCGATGGTCGCGATCGCGATTTCCGACCGCTTGCTCCTGGCTGGACGCGCCGAGGAAGCATTGAGGATTTTGGACGGCGTCGATCACCGGTTCGAAATGCCTTTTGAATGGCAGGAAGCCCGCGCCGAAACGCTCGAAGCGCTCGGACGAGTGGAGGAAGCGCAGGCCTATCGATGGCAATGCTTCGAGCAGTCGCTGAACGGGGAGCACCTTCGGACTTTCCTGCGAAAGCTCGCCGACTTCGACGACCTCGAGGCCGAGGAGAAAGCATTCACCTTCGCACACGGCTTTCCCGATGTTCATCGAGCCCTTGCCTTCTTCCTCACCTGGCCCGCCCCTGCCGAGGCAGCCAAACTTGTCTCCAGGCGCCAGGCGGAACTGGACGGCGAGCTTTATGAACTGATGACGCCGGCCGCTGAAATGCTGCAGGAGAAACACCCACTCGCAGCAACCATCGTGCTGCGCTCGATGATCGGCTTCGCCCTCGATTGCGGCCGATCCAGCCGTTACAGGCATGCCGCGCGTCATCTGGCGGAATGCGCTTCGCTTGCGCCTCATATCGACGATTTCGGCAAGGCCCAACCCCACGACGCTTATGTCAACGAACTGATCCGTCAGCATGGAAAGAAGCATGGCTTCTGGAGCTTGATGGGTTAGGCCGCATAGCCGATTTCACCAACGGAAAGGACATCGCTATGAGGTGACTGACGCCACCTATGCCGAGAGCAGGCAGCGACAAGCGTTTGCATAAGACCCGTTCGCAACGAGGTTGTCATCGATGTCACAAGGACAGTCTGCTGCCGCGTCTTCTATATGATGCTGGGAAAACTGGAGCGGGCGAAGGGATTCGAACCCTCGACCCCAACCTTGGCAAGGTTGTGCTCTACCCCTGAGCTACACCCGCTCAATCCGCATCGGTCCGGGGTAGTCGTTGGACCGTGGGCGCCGCCTCGTGGCGACGGGCGCTATATGGCCTAACGGATTTTCAAATGCAACAGGGAAATGACGAAGAGACGAAGAAAAATTCGTGCGGTCGCATGAGCCCGGAGGAAAGGCCGCAAATGTGGGGGTAGGGCGTCGGTGGCGAAGATTGCCAAATGATCTGGACGGACTTAATCAGGACGCCTTACTTTTTCCTCGCCACCAACGGATTGCCCGATGCCCGAAAACACGCCCAAGACGAAAGACGATCTGTTTGCCTTCCTCGACGGGCTCGGCATCGCCCATAAGACGGTCGATCACGCGCCTGTTTTCACCGTGGCAGAATCGGTTGCGCTGCGCGACGAGATCCCCGGCGGCCACACCAAGAATCTCTTCATCAAGGACAAGAAGGACAGGTATTTTCTGCTGACCGTGGAGGAGAATGCCGAGGTCGACCTTAAGCAGGTTCACACCCTTATCGGCGGATCCGGCCGGGTTTCCTTCGGTAGGGCGGAGAAGCTGATGGAATATCTCGGTGTCATTCCCGGCGCGGTCACCGCCTTCGGCGCAATCAACGATACGGCAGGAAATGTCACCTTCGTGCTCGATGCCGATCTGATGGCTGAGGAGACCGTTAACTGCCATCCGCTCTCCAACGACGCGACGACATCGATTGCAAGCGGCGACCTCGTCCGTTTCATGGAAGCGACGGGACATAAGCCGCTTGTCTTGAAAGTGACGTCCTGACATACGATTTTAGCGCTACAATGATGCCGGCAGGATCGGCGGCGGGAGATACCTATGAGCGGCAGCGACAACCCCTATAACGGTTCCTTCGGAAATCAGATGACGGCGACGACAAGCTTCGGCGCTCAGCCTGCACCCGCGGCTGCGGCCGGCAGCTACATCACCGACACGACGACCGCCAATTTCGGCAAGGACGTCATCGAGGAATCACGTAAACAGCCGGTGCTGGTCGATTTCTGGGCGCCCTGGTGTGGCCCGTGCAAGCAGCTGACACCGGTCCTGGAGAAGGTGGTCAACGAAGCCAAGGGCCGCGTTCGGCTGGTCAAAATGAACATCGACGACCATCCCTCGATTGCCGGCCAGCTCGGTATTCAATCGATTCCGGCCGTCATCGCCTTCGTCAACGGCCGTCCCGCCGACGGCTTCATGGGGGCGGTGCCGGAAAGCCAGGTCCAGCAATTCATCGACCGCATCGCCGGCCCGGCCGGCGCCGACGAGGCCGCCGAGATCGAAGCCGTGCTTGTGGAAGCGGCAGAACTGCTGGCCGCCGGCAAGATCAATGAGGCCGCTCAGCTTTACGCCGCGGTGATGCAGGCCGATCCCGAAAATGCCAAGGCGCTTGCCGGCATGGCCGAATGCATGATCGCTGCCAACCAGCATGAGCGGGCGCGCGAAACTCTGACTGATCTGCCGGAGGAGCTCTCGAAAGATGCCGGCATCCAGGCTGTCTTGAAGAAGCTCGACCAGATCGAGGAGGCGCGCAAGCTCGGCGACCCCGTTGCCCTCGAACGTGACCTGGCTGCCGATCCCGACAATCACGAAGCGCGGCTGAAGCTCGCCAAGATCCTCAACGTCGAAGGCCGGCGCGACGAGGCGGCCGAACATCTGCTTCAGATCATGCGCAAAGACCGCAGCTTCGACGATGACGGCGCGCGCCGCCAGCTTCTGCAGTTCTTCGAGGTTTGGGGTTTCAAGGATCCGGCGACGGTTGCCGCCCGCCGCAAGCTTTCGGCGATGCTGTTCTCCTAAGATTAGAATATCGGCCCTTGCGTTTTTAAGCGGGGGCACCACATTCTCGTCAGAACGGGCATGCCCGTTTACAAGAATGCGGGACGGTTTCATGCAAGTCGGTAATGCCAGATACCTGAAGCCGGGCGATCTGCCCGATGCCATCGCCGTCTTCCCGCTGCCCGGGGCCCTCCTCCTGCCGGCCGGACAGCTTCCTCTCAACATCTTCGAGCCGCGTTATCTGACGATGCTGGATGCAGCGCTTGCCGGAAACCGGCTGATCGGCATGGTGCAACCGGCGCTCGGCGACCATGAGGACAAGGGGCACGAGCCCAGTCTTGCCACCGTCGGCTGCCTCGGGCGAATCACCTCCTTCGCCGAGACCGGCGACGGGCGCTATATCGTGTCGCTGACCGGCGTCTGCCGCTTCCGGCTGCTCGAAGAGAAGGTAACCGGCAATCCGTTCCGCACCTTTCGGATCGCGCCTTTCATCGCCGACCTCTCGGCGGAGAACGAGGAGGAGGCGGTCGATCGCACCGCCCTGCTCACCGCCTTCAAAGCCTATCTCGATGCCAACAAGCTGGAGGCCGACTGGGAGAGCGTCGAGCGGGCGAGCAATCTGACGCTGGTCAATTCGCTCGCTATGATGTCGCCCTTCGGACCGGCCGAAAAACAGGCTCTGCTGGAGGCGCCCGATCTCAAGACGCGGGCCGAGACGCTGATCGCCATTACCGAAATCGTGCTGGCGCGGGTCTTCGGTGACTCCGACACGGTTCTGCAGTAAACTTCGGCCATGGACGAAAAACTGAGCCGCGTCGATCCGAAACTGCTGGAGCTCCTGGTCTGCCCGCTCTCCAAGGGCCGGCTGTCCTATGATCGCGAACACAATGAGCTGGTTTCGGAAAAGGCGCATCTTGCCTATCCGATCCGCGACGGTATCCCGATCATGCTGGTGTCCGAGGCGAGGCGCCTCGACGAGTAGCGCTTTTCATCCTTGTCTTTAGATCGTCTGGCCGGTCAGCAGGCGCGGGTTGTCCTTCGCGGTCGTTCCGGCCGCCTGGCCGATGAAGAAGGATTTGAGGCGCGGCAGCCGGTCGACAATGCCGAGGCCGACATCGCGGGCGACGCGGATCGGCATTGCATCATTGGAGAAGAGCCGGTTCAGCACGTCGGTCGTCACGCCCATGCGGAAGGTATCGAAGCGCCGCCAGGTCTGGTAGCGCTCGAGAATGTTGATCGAACCGATATCGAGGCCGAGACGATCGGCTTCCACGATGGTTTCGGCCAGCGCCGCCACATCCTTGAAGCCGAGGTTTAAGCCTTGTCCTGATATCGGATGGATGCCGTGGGCGGCGTCGCCGGCGAGCGCGAAACGCGGAGCGACGAAGGCGCGGGCCAGCGTCAGGCCGAGCGGAAAGGCGCGCTTGTCGCCAATGACCTTCAGCGCCCCGAGTTTGTGCCCGAAGCGGCGTTCCAGTTCCTCCTCGAAGACCAGCTCGTCGGCGGCCACCAGCCGATCGGCATCATGCGTGCGCTCGGTCCAGACCAGCGAAGAACGGTTGTTCCTGAGCGGCAGGATGGCGAAGGGGCCGGCCGGCAGGAAATGCTCCTCGGCGCAACCCTCATGCGGCCGCTCATGTTCGACGGTCGCGACAATGCCGGACTGGCCGTAGTCCCAGGTGACGGTCCTGATGCCGGCGAGATCACGCAGCTTCGAGCGCACGCCGTCGCAGGCCACCACCAGCCGGGATTCCAGCGTGCTGCCGTCCGAAAGCATGACGGTGGCATGACTGTCCCCAGTTTTGAGCTCCGTCGCACCAAGTCCGTGGCGGATGTCGATGCCGAGTCGTTCGCAGACGCCGCGCAGTGCCGCGACCATGGCGACGTTGGGGATCATGTGGGCGAAGGGCCGGCCTTCGGCCACTTCACCGTCGAAGGTCAGAAACACCGGTCGCACCGGATCCGAGGTCCTGGAATCGGTGACGATCATCTTGGTGATCGGCTGGGCCTCCGGCTCGATCTCGTCCCAGACGCCGAAGACCTGAAGCATCTTCGCCGCCGCGGCGATGATGGCAGAAGCCCGCGTATCGTTTCTCCAGACATGTTCGGGGGCGGCCTCGACCACCGAGACTTTCAGATGCGGCGCTGCCTGCTTGACCGCGACGGCCGCGGAAAGGCCGACATAGCCCCCGCCCACAACCAGCATATCAAGCATCGCGCCGCTCCCGTACCTTGTGCCTCAGATGTGATCTATATAGATCATCGCAACCTCACTTCCTACCGCCGGGAGGCATACAAAATGACGCGCGAGACATCAGGGCCTTCGGCGATGGAGAGGCTGCTTGCGACGCTCGATCTGGAGCCGATCGAGGTCGACATCTTCCGTGGCCGCAGCCCTCAGGCGGGATGGCAGCGGGTCTTCGGCGGGCAGGTGATCGGCCAGGCGCTGATGGCGGCGCAGCGCACCATCGAGGCTGAGCGTTTCGTCCATTCGCTGCACGCCTATTTCATGCGGCCCGGAGATCCCTCGGTGCCGATCATCTATCAGGTGGAGCGCATCCGCGACGGATCGAGCTTCAATACCAGGCGTGTCGTCGCGATCCAGCACGGCAGGGCGATCTTCGCGTTGTCGGCCTCTTTCCAGCTGGAAGAGCTCGGCTTCGACCACCAGATCGTCATGCCCGAGGTGCAGATGCCGGAGGCGCTGCTCGGCGAGCAGCAGATCAAGGAACAATATCTCGCGCATGCGCCGGAGGCGATCCGAAAATACTGGCAGCGCGAGCGGCCGATCGAAATCCGTCCGGTCTCGCTGACGCACTATTTTTCCGACAAGAAGCTCGACCCCAAACAGGACGTCTGGGTGCGCGCCACCGGCCCGGTTCCCGACGATCGGCGCTACCAGGCGGCGGTGCTTGCCTATCTCTCCGACATGACGCTGCTCGACACGTCGCTTTATGCGCATGGTACGTCGATCTTCGATCAGAGCCTGCAGGTGGCGAGCCTCGATCACTCCATGTGGTTCCATCGGCCCTGCAAGCTCGACGACTGGCTGCTCTATACGCAGGATAGCCCATCGGCTTCCGGCGCCAGAGGGCTGACACGCGGGAGCCTGTTTACCCGGTCGGGACTGCTCGTCGCCTCGGTCGCCCAGGAAGGTTTGATTCGTAAAAAGGCAAATGAATAAATAATAGGCATATTTCGAATTTTGGGCATTATTTGTGCGCTTATTGCTCAATCATCTGCCTGTTTATTGGCGCCATTTAATTTAATCTATGTATTTCAATACCTTATATCGAGCCACGAATCTGGCACGTCCTTTGAATGTATAACGCCGGTCGCTGTTCAGGAACGTCAGCGGCAAGGAGAGTCGGCTCCGTGCCGAGGATAACGAAGGATGGGAAACCAGATGAAAATTGTGATGGCTATTATCAAGCCGTTCAAGCTCGATGAGGTCCGCGAAGCCCTTACGGCGATCGGCATTCAGGGCCTGACCGTGACCGAAGTGAAGGGTTACGGCCGCCAGAAGGGGCATACCGAAATCTATCGCGGCACCGAATATGCGGTCAGCTTCCTGCCGAAGCTCAAGATCGAAATCGCCGTTGCATCGGAACTCGTCGACCGGGCGGTCGAAGCCATCGCGGCGTCGGCCAAGACCGGCCAGATCGGCGACGGCAAGATTTTCGTCTATTCGATCGATCATGCCGTGCGCATCCGTACGGGCGAAACCGATTCAGAAGCGCTGTAAGCGGCAGATCAAGGAGCTTTTTTCAATGTCGACTTCGAAGTTTTCTTCCCCCTTTGCGCTGATCTGCGCAGCAACAGCTGCGCTTCTGGCGCCGGTTGTCGCTTTCGCGCAGGAGGCTGCGCCCGCCGCCACCACGGCCGCTGCCGCCGCCCCGGCCTTCACCATGGACAAGGGTGACAATGCCTGGATGCTCATCTCCTCGGCGCTCGTCCTGCTGATGACCATCCCCGGCCTGGCGCTGTTCTACGGCGGTCTCGTCCGCGCCAAGAACATGCTCTCCGTGCTGATGCAGGTCTTCATGATCACCGCCGTCGTGGCGCTGCTCTGGGTGACCTACGGCTATTCCCTCGCCTTCACCGACGGCGGCTCGCTGAACAGCTTCGTCGGCGGCTTCTCAAAGGCGTTCCTTGCCGGCGTCAACACCTCGTCGCTCGTCGAAACCTTCTCGAAGGGTGTCGCCATTCCCGAATACACCTTCATCGTCTTCCAGATGACCTTCGCCTGCATCACGCCCGGCCTGATCGTCGGCGCCTTCGCCGAGCGCATCAAGTTCTCGGCCGTCATGCTCTTCGTCGTGCTCTGGGTTACCTTCATCTACTTCCCGATGGCGCACATGGTCTGGTTCTGGGGCGGTCCGAGCTCCTACACCTCGCCGTCCGGTCTGATCTTCTCCTACGGCGCAATCGATTTCGCCGGCGGCACGGTCGTTCACATCAATGCGGGTATTGCCGGCCTCGTCGGCGCCATCATGCTCGGCAAGCGCACCGGTTATAAGAAGGAAATCATGGCTCCGCACTCGATGACGCTGACCATGGTCGGCGCCTCGCTGCTCTGGGTCGGCTGGTTCGGCTTCAACGCCGGCTCCAACCTCGAAGCCAATGGCTATGCCTCGCTCGCCATGATCAACACCTTCGTTGCGACGGCAGCCGCCGCCGTGTCCTGGTGCATCATCGAAAGCCTCACCCGCGGCAAGGCTTCGATGCTCGGCGGTGCTTCGGGTGCCGTCGCCGGTCTCGTCGCCATCACCCCTGCGGCCGGCTTTGCCGGCCCAATGGGCTCGATCGTTCTCGGCCTGATCGTTTCGCCGGTCTGCTACTTCTTCGTCGACGTCGTGAAGAACAAGTTCAACTACGACGACAGCCTCGATGTCTTCGGCGTGCATTGCGTCGGCGGCATCATCGGCGCTCTCGGCACCGGTATCCTCGTCAACCCGGCGCTGGGCGGTGCAGGCATCGTCGATTATTCGACAGCCGATTTCGCCGCCTCCTATGCCGGCACGGCAACCCAGGTCTGGGCTCAGGCCAAGGGCGTGCTGACGACGCTACTGTGGTCGGGCATCGGTTCGGCGATCCTTTACAAGATCGTCGACGTCGTCGTCGGCCTGCGCGTCAGCGTCGAGGCCGAGCGCGAAGGTCTCGACCTTTCGACCCACGGCGAAGCCGCCTACCACTCGTCTTGATCAAAGGGTTTGCGGCGCCCGGCAGAAGGGCGCCGCTTCACGGCCCGTCGCGGCCTATCTAACCATAGACCGCATTCGGCCCGGACCTTTCAAGGTTCGGGCCTTTTTTATTTCCCTGTTCGGAATGCACGTCCAGCCATGCATGGTTAATATCGCTTTAACCCCGTTCTGGTTAGGTAGAGCGGACGCATTTTGGCATGGCGAAGCTTCGGTGATTCGCATGCCCTCAGGCAGTGGACGGGTTAGACACATGGCAAGAAGCACGTCGCCGGCGATGGATGGCCGTCCGGATCGGTTCTCCTTCTCGGCATTCATGCTGCGGCAGATCCAGGCGCTCATCGGCTTTGCGATCTTTCTGCTGCTGGCGTTCTGCGTCGCGGCGCTGGCGACATGGAACGTCGCGGATCCGAGCTATTCCTATGCCACCGCCAACCTGCCGACGAATATCCTCGGCTACAGCGGCGCTGCCTTTGCCGATATCGTCATGCAGTTCCTCGGGCTTGCCAGCGTCGTTTCGATGCTGCCGATCGTCGCCTGGGCGCTGACGATGATCTCGGGCCGCAGCTTCAGCCGCATTCCCGCCCGCATCGGCGCCTGGTTTGCCGGTTCGGTGCTTTCCTCCGCCGTCATCGGCTGTTTTCCGCCGCCGCTCACTTGGCCGATCCCGAACGGCATCGGCGGCGTCGTCGGCGATATGATCCTGCGTTTTCCCGCGCTCTTCGTCGGCGCCTATCCCACCGGCACCTTCGCCATGGTCGTCGGCTGCATCTTTGCCGTACCGACTGCCTGGATGATGCTGTTTGCATCGGGCCTCGTCGGCCGCAGCGAAGCTGATGACGAAATCGAGGACGATTACGTCGAGACGACAAGCAAGGCGCGGGTCGTCGGAGACGAAGATGAGGAAGAGGAGTCGCGCTGGGTCGCTTTCAGCGGCGCGATGACACATGCCTGGTATATGAGCCAGGGGCGGCTGCGTCGGCTCCTCGGCATGGGACCGCGCAAGCGGCGCCAGGGCGATTTCGAATCACCCTATGATTTCAACGATGATGAATTCGGCACGCTGAACGAACCGGTGCGCGCCAAGGCGCCGGCCGTGCGCGGCGAGCGCATGGAACCGTCGATGGAGCCATCGATGGGGGCGAGGGCGGCTTCGCCGCGGCGCGTCGTCGCCGCGCCGTCGCTTTCCATCGACGACGAGGATGAGGACGACGATCCGCCCTTCGATACCGACATGCCGCCGCGCCCGGCCGATATCCTGCCCGACGACGATGACGACGACTGGATGATCCGCGCGCCGGCGAAAGCCGTCGGCAAGCCGGAACCTCGCGTCGTGCCCGCGATCTCGCGTCCAAAACCCGGCGCTCGCATCGAGCGCGAGGCGCAGGGTTCGTTCATTCGTCCTGAGGGTTTTCAGCTGCCCTCGATGCACCTGCTCGCCGAACCGAGGAACGTGGTCCGCGATTCGACGTTGTCGGCCGACGCGCTGGAGCAGAATGCCCGCATGCTTGAGGGCGTGCTCGAAGATTTCGGCGTCAAGGGTGAGATCATTCACGTCCGTCCCGGCCCCGTCGTCACGCTTTACGAACTGGAGCCGGCGCCCGGCATCAAGTCGTCGCGGGTCATCGGCCTTGCCGACGACATCGCCCGGTCGATGAGCGCCATTGCCGCCCGCGTCGCCGTCGTTCCTGGCCGCAATGCGATCGGCATCGAACTGCCGAACCAGACGCGCGAGACCGTATTCCTGCGCGAGTTGATCGCCTCCCGCGATTTCGACGGCAGCAAGGCCAAGCTCGCCATGGCGCTCGGTAAGACGATCGGCGGCGAAGCCGTCATTGCCGATCTCGCCAAGATGCCGCATCTGCTCGTCGCCGGCACCACCGGCTCGGGCAAGTCAGTCGCCATCAACACGATGATCCTGTCGCTGCTCTACCGCATGACGCCGGAACAGTGCCGGCTGATCATGATCGATCCGAAGATGCTCGAACTCTCCGTCTATGACGGCATTCCGCACCTGCTTTCGCCTGTCGTCACCGATCCGAAGAAGGCCGTCGTCGCGCTGAAATGGACCGTCCGCGAGATGGAAGAGCGCTACAAGAAGATGTCGAAGATCGGCGTGCGCAATATCGACGGCTTCAATACCCGTGTCGAACAGGCCTTGTCGAAGGGCGAGGTGATCTCGCGCACGGTGCAGACCGGCTTCGACCGCCATACCGGCGAGGCGATGTACGAGACCGAAGAGTTCGACCTGAGGCCGATGCCCTATATCGTCGTCATCATCGACGAGATGGCCGACCTGATGATGGTCGCCGGCAAGGACATCGAAGGCGCCGTCCAGCGCCTGGCGCAGATGGCGCGTGCGGCCGGCATACATGTGATCATGGCGACGCAGCGCCCTTCCGTCGACGTCATCACCGGCACGATCAAGGCGAACTTCCCGACCCGCATCTCCTTCCAGGTCACCTCGAAGATCGACAGCCGCACCATCCTCGGCGAACAGGGTGCCGAGCAGCTGCTCGGCATGGGCGACATGCTCTACATGGCCGGCGGCGGGCGCATCCAGCGCGTGCATGGCCCATTCGTCTCGGATGTCGAGGTCGAAGAGATCGTCTCCTACCTGAAGACGCAGGGCTCGCCGCAATATCTCGATGCGATTACCGCCGATGAGGACGAGGATGGCGATTATGGAGGTGGCGGCGGACCGGCCGGCACGTCGAACCTTTCGGATTCGGAAGATCCCTATGATCAGGCCGTCGCCGTCGTGCTCCGTGACGGCAAGGCCTCGACCTCCTATGTGCAGCGCCGTCTCGGCATCGGCTATAACCGCGCCGCCTCGCTGATCGAGCGCATGGAGAAGGAGGGCATCATCGGGCCGGCCAACCATGCCGGCAAACGCGAAATCCTCGTTCCCACAGAAGACGACATCCTCGACCGCTGAGATAACAGCCATATATTTCAGATACGGCCTGCTTTTGCGGAAACCCGATCGCAGTAAAGCCGTTTCCTCTCGCGGGCCGATCGCAACGCCTTGAAGACGCCGCCTTTCGGCAGCATGCAGATCGCATAAAGGAGATTTAGATGCGTAACTCCGATCCCTTCCTCTCCGGCCTGACGATGACGCGGCGCGATCTTCTCGGCGCTTTCGCCGTGGCTGCGATGGCAAGCGCCATTCCCTTCGGTGCTCGCGCGCAGGCGGCGGCGCCCGCCTCCGGCACGGCGCAGGCGATTGCCGACCATTTCTCCGGCGTCACGACGATGCAGGGCGAATTCGTGCAGTTCGGCCCGCGCGGCGAGCAGACCGGCGGCAAATTTTTCATCCAGCGCCCCGGCAAGCTGCGTTTCAACTATGACGACCCGTCGCCGATGCGGGTGATCGCCGACGGCAAGAATGTCGCCATCGGCAATACCAAGCTCAAGACCTGGGATCTCTATCCGCTCTCCAAGACGCCGCTCAGCCTGCTGCTGGCGCAGCGTATCGACCTGTCGGCCGGCATGGTGAAGGGCGTCAAGGAAGAGTCAGACCTGACGACGATCGCGCTCGGCAACAATACGGTGTTCGGAAACTCGACCATCACCATGATGTTCGACCCGAAAACCTATGACCTGCGTCAGTGGACGATCACCGACAATCAGGGCAAGGACACCTCGGTGATGATCTTCAACGTCAAAACCGGCGTGCAGTTCGACGATCGCGTCTTCCGGGTTCCCTATGAGAGCATTCCCGGCACGCCGCAATCGCGCGACTAGAACAGGATGATTTTAGGCTTGTGGCCCAAAATCTGAATCCTGTTGTAAATTAAAGAGTTAGAGCATGATGTCGCCCGAAAACTGCTTACACTTTTCGGCATCATGCTCTGAGCCTTTTCGGTTGATCTCCTGACGTTTTTGCACGCGGCCCGGTTCCCTCCGGTCCGCCTTTGTTCTAAAGCCCTTTCATGATAGCACGCCGTTTCCCGGCGTGCGGGAAAGGGCTTGCTGCATGGGCTTTTCAATTACCACCTGGAATATCAATTCGGTACGGTTGCGCATGCCGATCGTCGAGCAGCTCGTTCTCAAGCACAGGCCGGATATCCTATGCCTGCAGGAAACCAAGGTGCCGAACGAGCTCTTTCCCGCCGCGCCCTTGCGGGCCATGGGCTATGATCACATCATCATCCACGGTCAGAAGGGTTATCACGGCGTGGCGATCGCCTCGCGCATTCCGCTGACCGAAGATCACCGGCAGGATTATTGCGGCGTCGGCGACGCCCGCCACATATCGGCGATCTTCGAACGCGGCAATCGCCGCATCCGGCTGCATAATTTTTACGTCCCGGCCGGCGGCGACGAGCCGGACCGGACGATCAATCCGAAATTCGGCCACAAACTCGATTTCATCGAGGAAATGAAGCTGCTGAAGGCCAATGGCGAGGCCAATACCTCGGCCATCCTGGTGGGAGACCTCAACATCGCGCCGCTGGAACACGACGTCTGGTCGCATAAGCAGCTGCTCAAGATCGTCAGCCATACGCCCGTCGAAACCGACGGGCTGCTCGAGGTGATGAAGCGCGGTGCCTGGCTCGATCTCATGCGCCAGCACGTGCCGGCCAGCGAGAAGCTCTACACCTGGTGGAGCTACCGCGCCCAGGACTGGGAAGCGGCCGATCGCGGCCGCCGGCTCGACCACATCTGGTCCTCATCGGATCTCGGGCCGCATCTCAAGCGTATCGAAATCCTGAAGGAAGCGCGCGGCTGGGACCGGCCCTCGGACCATGTGCCGGTGACCGCGCATTTCGATCTGTGACAAGTCAGCTGAACCGGTGAAACTGGCTTGCGGCCTTGGCCGCAAGTTCAGCAAGATTGTCGCGGATGCGATTTTCAATCAGACGGGCCGCGTCCGGATATTCCTCGAGCAGCCGATGGAAGAGGGCGCGGGTGATGCGGATGATGCTCGTGTCCTCACGCGCGATCGCGGTGAACTTGCGCTCTACCAACGTCACCAGCGCCAGCTCGGAAATCAGCGTGCCGGGTCCGGCAACGGCATCGGCCCGCTGCATGCCGTCGCTGCTCATCGTGCTGAGTGCCAGGCTGCCGCTCAAGACGACATAGGCGCTCTCGGCCGGCGCGCCCTGGCGAAACAGCATCTGGCCGGCGGCGATCATGCGCCGGTCGGCGCCGAAAGCGATCAGTCGCAGCTGGTCCTCGCTCATGTCCTTGAACAGCGGAAGCTGCGAGAGCAGGTGAATGTCGTCCGTCAGCGCCATGCGGGCTTTTCGCCTTGGAGCAATTCCAACAAAACGGCGGAGCGGTTTGCGTGCGGAATTGCGTGGAAACAAAGAGATAGAGGATTTCCCGTGATTCGGAGGAAACCAAAATACTCTAGAGCATGATGCCGAAAAGTGTGAGCGGTTTTCGGGCAACATCATGCTCTGACTCTTAATCGAGAACAGGATTCAGATTTAGGCCGGCCCGGCCTAAAATCATCCTGTTCTAGGGTATGATCTTGTAGCCGCCGTTTTCCGTCACCAGGATTTCCGCGTTTGAGGGGTCGCGCTCGATCTTCTGGCGCAGCCGGTAGACATGGGTTTCCAGCGTATGGGTGGTGACGCCGGAATTATAGCCCCAGACCTCTTCGAGAAGCACGTCGCGGGTGACGACCTTCTGTTCAGCGCGGTAGAGATAGCGGATGATTGCCGCTTCCTTTTCCGTCAGACGGATTTTCTGGCCGTTGTCGGTGGTCAGCAGCTTCTGGCTCGGCTTAAAGAGATAAGGGCCGACGGTAAAGGTTGCGTCCTCGCTCTGCTCGTGTTGGCGCAGCTGCACGCGGATGCGCGCGAGCAGCACGGCGAAACGAAAGGGTTTGGTGACATAATCGTTGGCGCCGGCTTCGAGGCCGAGGATCGTATCGGAATCCGTATCATGGCCGGTGAGCATGATGATCGGCGCCTTGAAGCCGCCTTTGCGCAGGAGCTTCACCGCTTCGCGGCCATCCATGTCAGGGAGGCCGACATCCATGATCAACAGATCGACCGGCGTCGAACGGGCGGTTGCAACACCCTTGCCGGCGTTGGCTTCCTGCAGAACCGTGAATTCCTCATAAAGCGACAATTGCTCCGTCAGCGTCTGTCGAAGGTCTTCGTCGTCATCCACCAGAAGAATGGTGCGTGCGGTCATGCCGTTGCGTCCTCATGTTAGGTCTCCTAGTCCTACGCCAAATTGCAGCTTTGGCAAGGATCGGCCGGCGGGGCTGTTGCCGGGCATGTTTGCATATGATTTCAATCAAAGCCTCAGGCAATGCAAGACATGCGAGAAAAATGGAAAAAGCAAGGCGAAAGCCGAGAGTTAGTCCGTCGACGGTCGTGGTGCGCCCGGCACCGGGGAAAAAGAGCCGCGCGATCGTCCGCCTCGGCGCGATCATCGTGCCCGCCGCGATCGGCCGCTCCGGCCGCACCGTCCTGAAACGCGAGGGCGACGGCGCCACGCCGATCACATCGATGAAGCTGCTGTCAGGCTTCCGCCGCGGCGAGCGGAACGGCCGGCTTGTAACTTCGCTTCCGCTTCGCCGGATCCGCGCCGATATGCTCTGGTGCGATCAGTCCGGCAATGCCAACTACAACCGCCTGGTCAGGGCGCCGTTCGGCGCCGGTCACGAGGAGATGCGGCGCAGCGACGGGCTCTACGATATCTGCCTGGTGATGGACTGGAACATCTCCTGCCGGGCGCGCAACCGCGGGTCGGCGATTTTCTTCCATCTCATCCGGCCGGGTTACGAGCCGACGGCCGGCTGCGTGGCGGTGAGCCTCGGCGCCATGCGCCGCCTTCTGCCGCATCTCCGCAAGGGAACGATTGTCCGGGTGGTCTGATTGTCTTCCGGATGCGGCTGCCTATATCCTTCCGGTGACCGAACGCTCAGGCTGAGATGCGTTCTGGGACGCCCGCAGCCATGCGCTGTAGGCGGGCGCAAATCAAGCCTCGTCCAATTCTTCAAACTCCCGGAGATATATTGTGACCGCTCAACCCATCATCACTTTCCATGACGGACATTCCATTCCGCAGGTCGGGCTCGGCGTCTGGCAGACGCCGCAAGAGATTGCCGCCCCGACGGTGCGCACTGCCATTGCCGCCGGCTATCGCCATATCGATACGGCGTCCGGTTACGATAATGAGGAGGGTGTCGGCGAAGGCATCCGCTCTTCCGGCCTCGACCGCAAGGACATCTTCGTCACCACCAAGCTCAGGAATACCGATCAGGGCTACGACAATACGCTGCGTGCGTTCGATGGCAGCCTGAAGAAGCTCGGCTCCGACTATGTTGACCTCTACCTCGTTCACTGGCCGTCGCCGCATCGCGGCCTCTACACCGAAACCTGGAAGGCGTTCGTGCGCATAAGGGAAGAGGGGCGCGCCCGCTCGATCGGTGTGTCGAATTTTTATCCCGAGCATCTGGAGCGGATCATCGGCGAAACCGGCGTCGTTCCTGTCATCAATCAGATCGAACTGCATCCCGATTTCCAGCAGAAGGCGGCACAGGAGGCACATAAAAAGCTGAACATCGCTACTGAATCCTGGAGCCCGCTTGGCCAAGGGCAGTTCATCTCGAACCCTGTCATCGGCGAGATCGCCAGGAAACATCGGAAGACGCCGGCTCAGGTCATTATCCGCTGGCACATCGACAGCGGCCTCGTCGTCATCCCGAAGTCGGTGACGCCGTCGCGCATCGAGGAGAATTTCCAGGTGTTCGACTTCAAGCTCGATGCCGATGACATGGCGGCGATCGCCAGGCTCGACAGCGCAAGCGCCCGCATGGGACCGGACCCGATGACGGCGGCTTTTTGATTGCCGGTGCGATCAATACCGCCGATCTCGAAGCCGCAATAAAAAAGGCCGCCCGATGCGCTGAGGCGCAACGGGCGGCTTTAATCTTTCATTCCGCCGGACGGATCAGTTCCACTCGCGGATATCGACGAAGTGACCGGCAATCGCCGCTGCGGCGGCCATGGCCGGCGAGACGAGGTGCGTGCGGCCCTTGAAGCCCTGGCGGCCTTCGAAGTTGCGGTTCGAGGTCGAGGCACAACGTTCGCCCGGCTTCAGCCGGTCGTCGTTCATGGCAAGACACATCGAGCAGCCCGGCTCGCGCCAGTCGAAACCGGCGGCCTTGAAGATCTTGTCGAGCCCCTCGGCTTCCGCCTGTTCCTTCACAAGGCCGGAGCCGGGAACGATCATGGCGTTGACGGTCGAAGCAACGGTCTTGCCCTCGACGACCTTGGCGACGGCGCGCAGGTCTTCGATGCGGCCGTTGGTGCAGGAGCCGATGAAGACCCGGTCAATGCTGATGTCGGTCATCGGCGTGCCCGGCTTCAGGCCCATGTACTCGAGCGCGCGCCACTTGGAGGCACGCTTCGTCTCGTCCTGGATTTCGTCGGGGTTCGGTACGATGCCCTGGACCGAGACGACGTCTTCAGGCGAAGAACCCCAGGAAACGATCGGTGGCAATTCGGCGGCGTTCAGTTTGACGACGCGGTCGAAATGGGCGCCTTCATCCGATTGCAGCGTCTTCCAGTAGGCGATCGCCTGTTCCAGCGCTTCGCCCTTCGGCGCGCGCGGCTTGCCCCTGATATATTCGAAGGTGATCTCATCAGGCGCGATCAGGCCGGCGCGGGCGCCGCCTTCGATCGACATGTTGCAGATCGTCATGCGGCCTTCCATCGACAGCGCACGGATCGCTTCGCCGGCATATTCGATGACGTAGCCGGTGCCGCCCGCCGTGCCGATCTCGCCGATGATGGCGAGAACGATATCCTTGGCGGTGACGCCTGCCGGCAGCTGGCCATCGACCTGCACCAGCATATTCTTAGCTTTCTTCTGGATCAGCGTCTGGGTGGCAAGAACGTGCTCGACCTCAGACGTGCCGATACCATGGGCGAGCGAGCCGAAGGCGCCATGGGTTGAGGTGTGGCTGTCGCCGCAGACGATCGTCATGCCCGGCAGGGTGAAGCCCTGTTCCGGCCCGATGATGTGTACGATGCCCTGGCGCTTGTCGTTCTCGGAATAATATTCGACGTTGAACTCGGCGGCATTCTTGGCGAGCTGCTCGACCTGGATGCGGCTTTCCTCGTTCTTGATGCCGAGATGGCGGTCGGCCGATGTCGGAACGTTGTGGTCGACGACGGCGAGCGTCTTTTCCGGCGCACGGACCTTGCGGCCGCTCATGCGCAGGCCTTCGAAGGCCTGCGGCGAGGTGACCTCGTGGACCAGGTGGCGGTCGATGTAGAGAAGACAGGTTCCGTCGGCCTGTTCGTCGACCAGGTGGTCGTCCCAGATCTTGTCGTAGAGGGTACGCGGTGCGCTCATGGCGGTAAGTCCGTTTTTGGATGCTTTCGGAAAATCGGGAAAAAGCGGATCAGGCTCCGCCGGCCGTCATTCGATCAACGAAGTCGGCTGTTGAGCGCACCGGAGACGCATGCAAAGAACCGCGCCGGCAGGCGATAATGGTCCTGCAGCACGAAAATATGCGCGCCAGTGCATCTGAACTTGGATTCCATCGCCCGCATATAGCGATTTTTGGACGAAACGGCAATTCGAATCGTGCTGTGGCTCAGCGCGGCTTCTGCTTCATCTTCTTTTCAATGCGCCGCAGCGCCAGCGACAGGCCGATCGTCAGGATCAGGTAGATATAGGTGACGATCGAATAGGTCTCGAAGAAGCGGAAGGAGCCGGAGGCGTAGACCTTGCCCATCTGGGTAATGTCGGCCACGCCGAGAACCGAGACGAGAGACGAATCCTTCACCATCGAGACGAAGTCGTTGGAGAGCGGCGGGAAGATGACCCGGATCGCCTGCGGGAAGACGACGAGCCGGAAGCGGCGGTAGCGCGACAGGCCGAGCGATTTGGCCGCCTCGATCTGGCCGATATCGACCGACTGGAAACCGGCGCGGAAGATTTCGGCAATGAAGGAGGAATAGCCGATCATCAGCGCGATGATGGCCCGCCACATCAGCGACAGGTCGCGCACGAGGATCGGTTCGGCGACGCCGCTCTTCACCAGTGGCGTGATGATGAAGTTATAGGTCGCGACAAGACCCGGCGCGCCGACGAAAGCGATGTAGAAGAGCAGCACCAGGATCGGGATGCCGCGGATGATCTCGATATAGAAGCGGGCGATCTGGCGCAGCACGATGCTGTCGGCGAGGCCGAGCAGCGCGATGCCGAGACCAAGCACCGTCGCCAGCATGAAGGCGACGAGTGTCACGAACACGGTGATGCCGGCGCCATTCACCACGGCCCGGAAGACCTGGGCGTAAATGTCATTGGTGATGATAACGACGGCGAGAACGAGACCGATCAGAACAAGGACGGCCAGCCACCAGGGACGGTCGTCCTTCTCGTGTCGCAGGGATGGTTGTGGCGCCATCTGCGATCGCTCGTGACTATTCGCCCATCTTGTAGTCGAGGAACCACTTCTTATTCAGCGCATCGAAAGTGCCGTCCGCCTTCAGCGCTGCGATAGCGGCATTGACCGGAGCGACGAGATCTGAGCCCTTCGGGAAGATGAAGCCGAAATCCTCGGTGCCGAGCGCTTCGCCGACCACCTTCAGCCCGCCGTTCGAGGAATCGACATAGCCCTTGGCCGCGACGCTGTCGGTCAGCACGAGGTCGACGTCGCCGGTCTTCAGCGCCTGCACGGTGGCGCCGAAGGTTTCGAAAAGCTTGATGCGCGGGTTCTGTTCGTTGCCGTCGAGGATTTCATAGACGGCGGTATAGAAAGGCGAGGTGCCGGGTTGGGCGCCAATCAGGCCGTCGTTGAAGGCGGCAAAGCTCTTGGCGTCGGTGAATCGCTTCTCGTCGCCGCGCACCAGCATGAATTGCTGCGAGCGCATATAGGGATCGGAGAAATCGACCTTCTGCTTGCGGTCGTCCTTGATGGTGATGCCGGTCATGCCGATATTGTACTGGCCGTCGGAAACAGCCTGGATCATGGCGTCCCAGCTGGTGTTCTGGTATTCGACCTTGAAGTTCAGCCGCTTGGCGATCTCGTTCATCGCATCATATTCCCAGCCGATCGCCTTGCCGGATTTCGGATCGACGAACTGCAGCGGCGGATAGGCATTCTCGGTAACGACGACGACGCTCTTGCCGCCGAGATCAGGCAGTTCGGCAGCCGATGCGGACAGCGGCAGTAGGGCAAGGGCGGCAAAGCCCGCAAGAACGGTGCGGCGAAACAGCATGAGACGGCTCCAAAATTGAACGGCAAAAACTGTCATGGATGACCTGCGGAAGGCAAGGCCGCCGGCTGCGCGGGCGCGTAAAAAATAGAAAAGGCGATCCGAAGACCGCCTTTTCAGAAATAGAATTTTGCGCAGATCTTATTCTGCTGCAGCTTCCGCTGCGGCTGCTGCTTCAGCAGCGGCCTTGGCTTCGGCGGCTTCTGCTGCTGCCTTCTCGGCGGCAAGCGCCTGAGCGGCTGCAACCTTTTCAGCTTCGATGCGTGCCTTTTCCTCGGCAACGGCGGCGCGCTCGGCGTCGTTGAGCTTGCGGGCGCGGACGCCGGTGTCTTCAACGATACGGGCAGACTTGCCGCGACGGTCTCTGAGGTAATAGAGCTTGGCGCGACGGACCTTACCGCGGCGAACGACGTCGACGCTTTCGATCAGCGGCGAATAGACCGGGAATACGCGCTCGACGCCTTCGCCGTAGGAGATCTTGCGAACGGTGAAGTTTTCCTGCAGGCCGCCGCCGGAGCGGGCGATGCAGACGCCTTCATAGGCCTGAACGCGGGTACGGTTGCCTTCCGTGACCTTCACGTTGACGCGGACGGTGTCGCCCGGGGAGAATTCGGGAAGGGTGCGCTTGGCTTCGATCTTGGCGGCCTGTTCGGCCTCGAGCTGCTGAATGATGTTCATCGTCTTAACCTTTGGTTCTTCTGAAACAGCCAGAGCGCTCGGCACTGATCCCTTGGGCGAGCCTCGGGATTTTGCCCATTCGGGGCGGGAGCGGATTCGCCATTCTTTGTTTGCTGGCAGACGGGGCTAACCCCATTTCCGCGTGCGCCAATACACGAAAGGCCGGAGCTTGTCATCCCTCGCACGGCATTTTTGTGAAGGGGAGGGGAGAATCAGCCGTTTTTCTTAGGTTCAACCTTTTCGAAGAGATCCGGCCGCCGCTCCCGCGTCAGCCGCACCGCCTCCTCGTGGCGCCATTTTTCGATGGCGCCGTGGTTGCCGGACGTCAGGACGGAGGGAATTTCCCGGCCTTCCCACTCCTGCGGCCTGGTATAATGCGGATGTTCCAGCAATCCGCCTTCGAAGCTTTCGTGCAGGCCGGAAAGATTATTGCCCATGACGCCGGGCAGGATGCGGATGATCGCATCGAGCACGATCAGTGCGGCCGGCTCACCGCCCGACAGCACGTAGTCGCCGATCGAGACCTCTTCCAGCCCCCGCGCTTCGATCACCCGCTGGTCGACGCCCTCGAAGCGGCCACAGACGATGATGACGCCGTCGCCCGCCGCCAGTTCGCGCACGCGCTGCTGTGTCAGCGGCCGTCCGCGCGGGCTCATCAGCAGGCGCGGGCGGGTATCGTCTTCACCGGTGCTGTCGATGGCACGGGCGAGCACATCGGGCTTGAGCACCATGCCGGCACCGCCGCCGGCGGGCGTGTCGTCGACGGTGCGGTGTTTATCGGTAGCGAAATCGCGGATCTGCACGGCGTCCAGGGACCATTGCCCGCGCTGCATCGCCTTGCCGGCAAGCGAAAAGCCCAGATGTCCGGGAAACATTTCCGGATAGAGTGTCAGCACGCTTGCCCGGAAAGCCATCACTTCTTCTTTTTCGGCTTGTCGGGAACGAATTTCGAGAGTTCTTCGGGATCGTCGACCAGCCCCGCCGCCAGCGGATCGATCAGCAATGTACCGGCCTCGAGGTCGATCTCCAACACCGAGGCTTCCGAGAAGGGGATCAGCACCGGGCGCTTGCCTGGACCCTTGAGTTCCAGGAGATCGCCGGCGCCGAAATCGAAGACGCCGGTGACCGTGCCGTAGCTGACGCCCTGGTCATCCCGTGCCTCGAGTCCTTCGAGATCGGCATAGTAGAACTCGTCGTCCTCCAGCTCCTCGTCGGGCAGATTGTCGCGCTCGATGTAGAGTTCCAGGCCGTTCAGCGCCTCGGCGGCGTTGCGGTCGTTGATGCCGCGGAACCGGACCACGACGACGTTCTTCATTTCGCGGATTTCGAGGATTTCGAAGCTGCGTCCGTCCATGCTGTGCAGATGGCCGTAGTCGCCGAGCGCGGCCGGATCGGCCGTATAGGCCTTGGCGCGCACTTCACCGCGCAGGCCCTGTGCGCCGCCGATCGTCGCCATCAGAACGGGGTTTTCAAGCTTTGTCATGGGTTCCTTCATGTGAAGCCGGAAGACAGGCTTCTCATAAACGAAGTGCGGGTAATTGGAAATGAAAACGGGCGGCATGTCGCCATGCCGCCCGTTCGATTAGGGAAGGTCCCGATTATTCCGCGGCGTCGGCAGCAGCAGCGGCTGCATCAGCGGCCTTCTGGGCCTTTTCGGCGGCGCGTTCCTGGGCGCGCTTGCCGGGCTTTGCCTTGACCGGGTTGTTCTTGGCTTCGCGCTTGGCAACGCCTGCTTCATCGAGGAAGCGCAGGACGCGGTCGGTCGGCTGCGCGCCGTTTTCGATCCAGTGCTTGATGCGCTCGGCGTTCAGCTGAACGCGCTTCTCGTCGTCCTTGGCGAGCATCGGGTTCCAGGAACCGAGGTTTTCGAGGAAGCGGCCGTCACGCGGGCTGCGCGCATCGGCGAGAACGACGTGGTAATACGGGCGCTTCTTGGAGCCACCGCGGGCGAGACGAATTTTCAGTGCCATGTTCTTTACTCCTTAGGCTTTTCTTGGCCGCTTCGTTAAGCGGTTTGGTTATCGGGCTGTGGCGCTCTGTTCAGCGTGATCCGCAGCGATCTGCTCATGATGCCGGATGACTTCCTTGATGACGAAGTTCAGGAACTTCTCAGCGAAATCCGGATCCAGATTGGCCGCTTTCGCCAGCTGGCGAAGGCGTTCGATCTGGTATTCCTCGCGCGCCGGATCGGCCGGCGGCAGGTTGTATTTGGCCTTCAGCACGCCGACTTCTTTGGTGCAGCGGAAGCGTTCGGCCAGCATGTGCACGAGAGCGGCGTCGATATTGTCGATCGACTGACGATAGCTCGCGAGCTGGGTTTTGACGTTTGGATCAATCATGGGGCAAGCGATCCTTTCACTTCTTCTTCGGCAATCCGGGCAAACCCGGGAAACCACCGCCAAGGCCCGGCAGCTTGGCGCCGCCGAGGCCCGGCAAACCACCCGGAAGACCGCCGAAACCGGGCATACCCCCACCCGGCTTTCCAAGCCCCGCCGCTTCGGCCTGCTTCTGCAGGGCCTCGAGCTGCTTCGGGTCGATATTCGAGAGATCGGGCATGCCGCCGCCCATACCGCCTAAGCCGCCAAGCCCCATCTTGCCGGCAAGGCCGCCCATCATCTGCTTCATCATGCCGCCTTTGCCCTTGCCGCCCATCATCTTCATCATGTCCGCCATCTGGCGGTGCATCTTCAGAAGCTTGTTGATGGCGGCGGCATCGGTGCCGGAGCCGGCGGCGATGCGCTTCTTGCGCGAATGCTTGAGCAGGTCGGGATTGGCGCGCTCCGCCTTGGTCATCGACTGGATGATGGCGATCTGGCGGCCGAAAAGCCTGTCGTCGAGGCCGGCGGCGGCCATCTTGTCCTTCATACCCGCCATGCCGGGCATCATGCCCATGATGCCGCCCATGCCGCCCATCTTCTGCATCTGGCGCAGCTGATCGGCGAGATCGTCGAGGTCGAACTTGCCCTTGGCCATCTTGGCGGCCATGGCGGCCGCCTTCTCGGCGTCGATATTCTCGGCCGCACGCTCGACGAGCGAAACGATGTCGCCCATGCCAAGGATGCGGTCGGCGATGCGGCGGGGATGAAATTCCTCGAGCTCGCTCATCTTCTCGCCGACGCCGATCAGCTTGATCGGCTTGCCGGTGACGGCGCGCATCGAAAGCGCGGCACCGCCGCGGCCGTCGCCGTCCATGCGGGTCAGTACGAGGCCGGTGATGCCGACGCGGTCGTCGAAATTGCGGGCGAGGTTGACGGCGTCCTGACCGGTCAAAGAGTCGGCGACCAGCAGGATTTCGTGCGGGTTCGAACGCTTCTTGATGTCGGCCATCTCGACCATCAAGGGCTCGTCGATATGGGTGCGGCCGGCGGTGTCGAGGATGACGACATCATGGCCGCCGAGCTTGGCCGCCTGCACCGCACGGGCGGCGATATCGGTCGGCGACTGGCCTGATATAACAGGCAGCGTGTCGATGCTGGCCTGGGCGCCGAGCTGGCGAAGCTGCTCCTGGGCTGCCGGACGGCGCGTGTCGAGCGACGCCATCAGCACCTTCTTCTTCTCGCGCGTCGACAGGCGATGGGCGATCTTGGCTGTTGTCGTGGTCTTGCCGGATCCCTGCAGGCCGACCATCATGACGACGACCGGGGCAGCGGCATGCAGGTCGATGCCGACGCCTTCGCCGCCCAGCATCTCGATCAGTTCGTCATGGACGATCTTGACGACCATCTGGCCGGGCTTGATCGACTTCAGAATCTCGGCGCCGACAGCCTTTTCACGCACGCGGTCGGTGAAGGAACGCACGACGTCGAGTGCGACGTCGGCCTCCAGCAGCGCACGGCGAACCTCGCGCAGCGCTGCGGAAACATCGGCTTCCGAAAGCGCGCCACGGCCTGTCAGTCCATTCAGAATGGATCCAAGACGGTCCTGGAGGTTTTCAAACATCGGCTCTTCCTTGATACGTTTCGGGCGGGTTCGATATGCCCGGAAACGTCGTGCTTTTCCGTGACGAAAACAAGACGCAAAGCCAAAAAGCACCCGAGGGCGCATCGCGCTGTCGGGTGTTGACCTCCGGGATCTCAGGTCCCGGTCGGCGGCTCGGAGTCATGCGGCTCGTCGCGGATTGGGCGCGATAAACAGGAAAGCTGCGCGAAAGTCAAGGCGAATGCATGGGATGACCGCCTGGCGGAGGTTTCGGATGCCCTTTCGCGTATATGTCACAGTAAAAAATCCGGCTGGCGGCCCCAATTTGCGATAGAGCTCAGTTGCAAAATATTCCACTTGTGATTCTACTTTCGACTTAAGTGCATCCTGTAAAATGATTCGTGAATATCCTTGATGCCGGATGATCCGGCGGAGATATCGATGATCAATCCTGATATTGAGAGCTGGGCACTGGCGCGGGCTCATCATATTGTTCTGAACGAAGGCCTTAGTCTTGCAAAGGCGGCACAGGATCTGGATCGCAAGCGATCCCGCTCGCTGGTCTACGAGCTGAGAAAGGTCATCACCGCCGCCATCGTCGAAGCACATGCGGCGTCTTTTAATTCCAACGGTGCTGAGCGGTAAAAGCCGGACTGCCTCGCCAGGGCGGCCGGCGGCAATGGCTGCCCGGCACTCACCCACTGGTAATTCCTTCGCATTTCCGCCATATACAGCGGAAACACGGACGGAATGATACCATGAGCACGACGGTCGAATTCGCGAGGATGAACGGGCTTGGCAACAAGATCCTGGTCGTCGACATGCGCGGACGGCCGGATAAAGTGACGCCTGCGGCGGCCGTCGCGCTCAATGCTGATCCTGAGACCGAGTTCGATCAGATCATGGCAATCCATGATCCGAAGGCCGACGGCACCGATGCTTTCATCGATATCCTGAATTCCGACGGCTCGAAGGCGCAGGCCTGCGGTAACGGCACGCGCTGCGTCGTGCAGGCGCTTGCCGCCGAGACCGGCCGGAAGGCCTTCACCTTCCAGACGGTCGCGGGCATCCTCAACGCCGTCGAACACGAGGACGGGACGATCTCCGTCGATATGGGCAAGCCGGTGTTCGATTGGGACAGGATCCCGCTGGCCGAAGAATTCCACGATACCAGCCGCATCGAACTGCAGATCGGCCCGATCGACAATCCGGTGCTGCATTCACCGTCTGCCATGTCGATGGGCAACCCGCATGCGATCTTCTGGGTGGACAAGGACGTGATGTCCTATGATCTCGCCCGCTTCGGGCCGCTGCTGGAAAACCATCCGATGTTTCCCGAGCGCGCCAACATCACTCTGGCGCAGGTGACCTCGCCGACATCGATGACGACGCGCACCTGGGAGCGCGGCGCGGGTCTGACGCTCGCCTGCGGTTCGGCCGCCTGTTCCGCCGCCGTCAGCGCCGCGCGCACCGGCCGCACCGGCCGCAGGGTGATGATCAACGTGGCGAGCGCCAAGCCGCCGGGCACGCTTTCGATCGAATGGCGCGAGCGCGACGATCATGTCATCATGACCGGTCCGGCCGAATGGGAGTGGTCGGGCAGGCTCGATCCTGCGACCGGCCTCTGGTCGGGCGATGCGGACCGGGGAGCCGAGGCGCAGTGAGCGGCATCGAGGTCCTTACCTTCGGCTGCCGCCTCAACACATATGAATCCGAAGTGATGAAGGCGCAGGCCGAGAAGGCCGGGCTCAACAACGCCGTCCTGGTCAATACCTGTGCCGTGACCGGCGAGGCCGTGCGCCAGGCCCGCCAGGCCATCCGCCGGGCGCGGCGCGACAATCCGCATGCCCGCATCATCGTCACCGGCTGCGCCGCGCAGACGGAAAAAGAGACCTTCGCCGCCATGCCGGAGGTCGATGCCGTTCTGGGTAACGAGGAGAAGCTTTCGAGCGCTTCCTATCGCAGCCTGCCGGATTTCGGCGTTTCGGCTCAGGAGAAGCTGCGCGTCAACGATATCATGAGCGTCAAGGCGACGGCGCCGCAGATGGTCAGGCACATCGACGGCCACGTGCGTGCCTTCATCCAGGTGCAGAACGGCTGCGACCACCGCTGCACCTTCTGCATCATCCCCTATGGCCGCGGCAATTCCCGCTCCGTGCCGATGGGAGCGGTCGTCGATCAGGCCCGCAAGCTCGCCGACAGCGGCTATCGCGAGATCGTCCTGACCGGGGTCGACGCCACCAGCTATGGCGGCGATCTGCCGGGCGCGCCGACCCTCGGTCTTCTGGCGAAGACGCTGCTGAAACAGCTCCCGGATATTCGCCGTCTCAGGCTTTCCTCGATCGACAGCATCGAGGCCGATGCCCATCTCATGGATCTCATAGCCGACGAGCCGCGTTTCATGCCGCATCTGCATCTGTCGCTGCAGCATGGCGACGACATGATCCTGAAGCGGATGAAGCGCCGCCATTCGCGCGCCGGTGCGCTGCGTTTCATCGAGGATGTGCGCCGTGTCCGCCCCGAGATGACCTTCGGCGCCGATATGATCGCCGGTTTCCCGACGGAGACGGAAGAGATGTTCGGCAATGCCGTGCGGCTCGCCGAAGAGGCCGGCATCGCGCATCTGCATGTTTTCCCCTACAGCCCGCGTCCCGGCACGCCGGCCGCCCGCATGCCGCAGCTCGACCGGGCGCTGGTCAAGGATCGCGCTGCCCGGCTGCGCGCCACTGGACATAAGCTCTATCAGTCCCATCTCGACGGCATGGTCGGAACCCGGCAATGGCTGCTTGTCGAAAACAACGGCCTGGCGCATACGGAGAACTTCACGCTGGTCGCTGCCGCCGGCCTTCGCCCTGGCGAACTTGTGCCGGCCACCATCACCGGCCACAATGGCAAGCATCTCGACATGCAATTGACGGCCGCCGCGGCCTGACTTTCACGGAATTCTCATGGCGCTCAGTTTCATCAAAAAGGTCTTCACCTTCGGCAAGCCGGCTGAAGAGCCCGTGCCTGACGCCGTGGAAAAAGAGCTCGAGCCGCGTTCGCGCGACGAAGATCTTCCGGTCGCCAACGATCCCGTTCTTCCCGAGGAGATGGATACGGCGGGTGGACCGGCGGCGGATATTGATGAAGCGTCAGTAGAGCCGGAACCTGTCGAAGCCGAAACGGAAGTTCTGCCGCCGGCCGATCATCTGGGCGACATGGGCGTCGTGCCGTTGTCGCTGCTGGAGGCCGAGGCGGAAGCCGAGCAAGGTACCCCCCCTACCCTGCCGGGCGTCCCCCCCACAGGTGGGGGGACTGAGCAGTTGGATGCCGCTCGCCAGTCAATAGATGTGGAGAGTGCGCCTGCAGATGTGGAGAGTGAGCCCGCTGCTTCGGATAAATCAACCGATGTGGCGGAAGACATCGCCGCGAGTTTCCCCCCACCTGTGGGGGGGATGCCCGGCAGGGTAGGGGGGGAAGCCGCCGATCGCGAGCTATCGGTCGAAACACCCTTGCCATCATCGGAGCCGATAGAGACGGCGCCGGTCCTTGAGCCCATCCTCCCCAAAGGATTCGCCACCGGCCCGAAGATTGTCGAACCGCAGCCCATCGCTCCGCAGGCGAAACTCAGCTGGTTCCAGCGACTGCGCAACGGCCTTGCGCGCACCTCTTCGCAGCTCACCAACCAGATCACCGCGCTCTTCACCAAGCGCAAGCTCGACGACGAGACGCTGCAGGATCTCGAAGACCTGCTGATCCAGGCCGATCTCGGTGTCGAGACGGCGCTGCGCGTCACCGATACGCTCGCTTCTGAGCGCTACGGCAAGGACGTCACCGGTGAGGATGTCAGCCGGATTATGGCGTCCGAAATCGCCAAAGTCCTGAAGCCGGTCGCCAAGCCGCTGCAGCTCGACCTCTCGCACAAACCGCATGTCATTCTCGTCGTCGGCGTCAACGGCACCGGCAAGACGACGACGATCGGCAAGCTCGCGGCGAAGCTTTCGGGCGCCGGGCTGAAGGTGATGCTGGCGGCCGGCGATACGTTCCGCGCGGCGGCGATCGAGCAGTTGAAGATCTGGGCCGAGCGGACCAAATCCGAATTCGTCGGCACCAAGCTCGGCGCCGATGCCGCCGGCCTTGCCTATGATGCCTTCGAGCAGGCGAAGGCGAAGAAATGCGACGTGCTGATCGTCGACACTGCCGGTCGTCTGCAGAACAAGGCCGAGCTGATGGCCGAGCTCGAGAAGATCGTGCGCGTGCTCGGCAAACTCGATCCCGACGCGCCGCATACCGTGCTGCAGACGCTCGACGCCACGACGGGCCAGAATGCGCTGAGCCAGGTCGAGATCTTCCGCAATGTCGCCGGCGTCAACGGGCTGATCATGACCAAGCTCGACGGCACGGCGCGAGGCGGCATTCTCGTCGCCATTTCCGCCAAGCACAAGCTGCCGGTCTATTTCATCGGCGTCGGCGAGGGGGTCGACGATCTGGAGCCGTTCGAGGCCGAGGATTTCGCCCATGCCATTGCCGGGCTTCCCCAATGATGCCACAGATAAGCCGCCGAAAGCCTGCAAGGGACGGTCGGGAAACGAATTTTCAGAAATAGCAGGTTCGAAGAACGCATGACCACCGAAAGCGATATCACGCCGAGCGCGGCCGACCGCCATCATCCGATGCTGAAAATGGCGCTGGAACTCGGGCCGCTGATGATCTTCTTCTTCGCCAATCTGCGCGGTCAGTGGCTGGTGGAGAAATTTCCGGCCCTGGCCGAACTGGGCGGCCCGCTGTTCGTCGCAACCGCGCTCTTCATGGCCGCGACGGTCATTTCGCTGTCCGTTTCCAAGGTCGTGCTCGGCCATCTGCCGATCATGCCCTTCGTCTCAGGCATCGTCGTCGTCATCTTCGGCTCGCTGTCGATCTGGCTGCAGAACGAGACCTTCATCAAGATGAAGCCGACCATCGTCAACGCGCTCTTCGGCGTCGCGCTGCTCGGCGGGCTCGCCTTCGGCCGCTCGCTGCTCGGCTACGTCTTCAACGCCGCCTTCCAGCTCGATGCCGAAGGCTGGCGCAAGCTCACCATCCGCTGGGGCATCTTCTTTCTGTTCCTCGCCGTGTTGAACGAAGTCGTCTGGCGCAATTTTTCCGACGATACCTGGGTCGCCTTCAAAGTATGGGGCACGATGCCGATCACCATCATCTTCACGCTAGCGCAAATGCCGCTGGTGCTGAAACACAGTATCAACCTGGAAACGGGCGGCGAGAAGTGAGTGCTGCAGGCGCCGAATATCGTGTCAGGCATCAGAGCTTCTGGTTCGTCGCCTGCCTTGCGGTGCTGGTCGCGCAGATCGTCGCCGAATATCTGATGGGCCGCGTGCCGATCTGCGCCTGCGGTTATGTCAAGCTGTGGGAGGGCGGGGTCAACACCAGCGGCAATTCACAGCATCTGTCCGACTGGTACACACCGTCGCATATTATCCACGGCTTCCTGTTCTACGGGCTCAGCCACCTGATCTTGCGCCGCAAGCCGCTGGCGGCAAAGCTGCTGCTGGCGCTTGTCATTGAATCCGGCTGGGAACTGCTGGAGAATTCGCCTCTGATCATCGACCGCTACCGCACGGCGACGATCGCGCTGGATTATTACGGCGACAGCATCCTGAATTCGGCGATGGATACCGTTTTCATGTGCATCGGCTTCTTCTTTGCCTCGCGTGCGCCGGTGGCGCTGACGGTGGCGATCGCCCTCTTCTTCGAGATTTTCACCGGTTATGTGATCCGCGATAATCTGACGCTCAACGTGGTGATGCTGATCTGGCCGGTGGAGGCGATCAAAGTCTGGCAGGGTGGGGTTTAATCCGCATTTGGCAAGAAAACCCCTCCCCAACCCCTCCCCACAAGGGACTGTTGCAAAATGCTGAGAATATGATTCCGTTGTTTTTGAACGGAGATGATTTGGATGGCGGTGAAGCAGACGGGTCAATTCAGCTTTGTTGATGCGTTGTTGCCGCAGGCAGGCGGCAGCGG